>DASUHN010000001.1 GCA_036273495.1 Acidimicrobiales bacterium
GCTCGACACCACCGACCGGAGCGTGGACGAGGTCGTCCAGGCCATCCTGGACGAGCTGTGACCGTGCGCCCCGACCTCGTCTTCTACCGGGTGTGCCGGTTCCTCTCGGTGACCGTCTTCTGCGGGCTGTGGTTCCGGGCCAGCTACGAGGGCCGGGAGAACGTCCCGGCCTCGGGGCCGTACGTCGTGGCCCCCGTGCACCGGTCGAACCTCGACACGCTCATCGTCGGTGGGCTCAGCCGGCGCCGCCTCCGGTTCATGGGCAAGGACTCGCTGTGGAAGATCCGCTTCTTCGGGGCGCTCTTCAGCGCCCTCGGGGCCTTCCCGGTGCACCGCGGCAGCGCCGACCGGGAGGCGCTGCGGCGCTCGATCGAGGTGTTGAAGGGAGGCGAGCCGCTCGTCATGTTCCCCGAGGGCACCCGCCAGTCCGGGCCGACCGTGCAGCCGCTCTTCGAGGGGGCGGCCTACATGGCGTGCCGGGCGGGAGTCCCGATCGTCCCCGTCGGCATCGGCGGTTCGGAGGCCGCCATGCCCAAGGGATCGAAGATGATCCGCCCGGTGAAGGTGCACGTGGTGGTCGGCCGCCCCATCGTCCCGCCGGCGCCGACCGATGGCGGCCGGGTGCCCCGGGCGGCCGTGCACGATGTCACCGAGCAGCTCCACGCCGAGCTGCAGACCCTGTTCGACGCCGCCCGGCACCGGGTGGGCGACCCCTAAGCCAGCTAGTTCCCGAGGGCGTCGAGGGCGGCGCTGGCGGTCAGGATCCGGTCGTCAACCGGGGGCCCGCTGTCTCCCTCCGGGGGGGGAGCGCCCAGGCTGAAGGTCAGGGCCGACGACACGGCCCGGACGAGATCGCGGAGCTCCCGGGGCGGGGGGAAGTACTCCTCCTCGTCGACCACGACGACCTCCTCGGGCGGCGTCGCCGGGTTGAGGCGGGCCACGACGGCGTCGATGAGCGCCTCCGGGGCCGAGGCGCCGGCGGTCACCGCGACCGTGCCGGACAGGTCGTCGGGCACCTCGTCGGGTCCGTCCACCCTGACCACGCGGGCGCATCCGGCCGCCCGCGCCACCTTCTCGAGGGCGATGGTGTTGGACGAGTTGGCCGAGCCGATCACGACCACGGCGTCAGCGTCGGACGCCACCGCCTTGAGCGCCGCCTGCCGGTTGGTGGTGGCGAAGCAGAGGTCGCTGCGTCCCGGCATCCACACGTCGGGGAAGCGCTCCCTCACCGCCTCGCTCACGCCTCTCCACTCGTCGTGGCTGAGGGTGGTCTGGGCCAGGAGGGCCACCGGCCCGGCCACGGCGTCGAGGGCGGCCACGTCCTCCTCGGTCTCGACCAGGCGCACCGAGTCGGGCGCCACCGCCATGGTGCCGAGGGCCTCGTCGTGGCCCTCGTGGCCGACGTAGACGATCGTGTAGCCCTTGCCGGCGCGGGTCTTCACCTCGTGGTGGACCTTGGTCACCAGCGGGCAGACGGCGTTGACCACGACCCCGGCCGCCCGGCGGGCGGCGGCCACCACCTCGGGGGCCGACCCGTGGGCCGAGAGCATGATCGGCGCCCCGGCCGGGACCTCGGCCACGTCGTCGACGAACACCACGCCGAGCTTCCGGAACCGGTCCACGACCAGCTGGTTGTGGACGATCTCGTGGTAGCAGTAGACGGGAGGCTCGAACACCCGCACCATCCAGGCGAGGGCCTTGATGGCCATCTCCACGCCGGCGCAGAAGCCCCGCGGCTCGGCCAGGAGCACCCGGTCCACCTGCATCTCCCCAGGGTACCGGCCACCCGGTCGGCCACTCTCCGCCCCTATCCTGGTGGACATGTCGCTGCCCAGCGTGGCGGCGGTGGACCCAGGCTCACCGGCCGACGTGGCCGGTGTGCAGCCAGGAGACCAGATCCTGGCCATCAACGGCCAGGTCCCCCGCGACGTCATCGAGTACCGCCTGCTCGTCGACGAGCCCGACGTCGAGCTCGAGCTGCGGCGCGGCGGGCTCGAGCTGACCGTCGCGGTCGAGAAGGCGGGAGGATCCGCTCTCGGCGCCGAGATCTCCTCGGCCCTGTTCGACCAGGTCCGCACCTGTGACAACCACTGCGAGTTCTGCTTCATCTACCAGCTGCCCAAGGGTCTGCGGCCCAGCCTCTACATGAAGGACGACGACTACCGGCTGTCGTTCCTCTACGGGAACTTCACGACCCTCACCCGCTTCACCGAGGCGGACCTGGAGCGGGTGGTGAGCGAGAGGCTGTCCCCCCTGTTCGTGAGCATCCACGCCACCGACCCCGACGTCCGGGCGCGCATGCTGCGCAACCGGAGGGGGGCGGTGAGCCTGCGGTGGCTGCGCGCCCTTCTCGACCACGGGATCGAGGTCCACGGCCAGGTGGTGGTGTGCCCGGGGGTCAACGACGGCGCCGTGCTGGCCGACACCCTCACCGGGATCCTCGACGAGTACCCGGAGCTGTCGACCGCCGCCGTGGTGCCGTTGGGAATCAGCCGCTTCTCCCAGGAGCAGTCGCTCCGGCCGCACACGGTCGCAGGTGCCGCCGCCGTCGTCGACCTGGTGGAGGAGTACCAGGAGGTCTTTGCCCGGTGCACGGGGCGGCGGGTGGTCCACGCCGCCGACGAGTACTACCTCATGGCGGGCCGGGGCTTCCCGGCGCCCGAGGTGTACGAGGGCTTCCCGCAGCACGAGAACGGCATCGGGATGGCGGCGGCGTTCGCCGCGGCGTTCCACGGTGACGCCGGCGCCGCCCACGGGCGGCGTCCCGGGTTCTTCGCGTGGGTCGACGGTGCTCCGGCGGCGGGATACCGGGCCAGGAGGACCGACGGCGGTGCGGCGCCCCCGGACGCGGGAGACGGGGTCACCGTGCTGACCGGCCAGTACGGCGCCGAGGTGATCGCGCCCCTGGTGCGCGCCCAGTACGGGGAGGGCCGGGTCGACGTGGTGGCGGTCGAGAACCGCTTCTTCGGGGGGAACATCGCGGTCTCCGGGCTGCTGACGGGCGGCGACGTGGCCTCCGCCCTCGAGGAGGCGCCCCC
>DASUHN010000002.1 GCA_036273495.1 Acidimicrobiales bacterium
CACGTTCACGAGCAGCGAGCCCGGCTTCATGGCGCGGAGGAACGCCGCATCGACCAGCCCGACGGTCGCGGCGGTGGAGGGGGCGGACAGGACCACGACATCGGCGGCGCCCACCACGTCGAGCAGGCGCTCGGGCGTGACCGTCTCGTCGGCCGGATCGTCGGCCGACGGCCGGCGCCGGCACCCGATCACCCGCGCCCCGAAGGCCCGGGCGCGCGTCGCCACCGCCCCGCCGATCGACCCCAGGCCCACCACCAGCCAGGTGGTCCCGTACACCTCGCGGAAGTCGTGCAGCCGCCACCCCCGCGCCTCGGCCCCGGCGCGCCAGCGCCCGGCGTCCTGGAAGTGGTCGAGCACCGCCCGCAGGACGTACTCGGCGATCGGGATGCCGTTCACGTGGGCGTTGCTCACCCGCACCCCGCGCCGGGCCAGCTCCCCGAACACGGCGCCGTCGTAGCCCGCCGCCGGCGACTGGAACCACCGCAGGGTCGACGACCGCCGTAGCAGCCCGAAGAAGGGGCGAAGCGGCGCCCCCTCGTCGAACAGGTCCGACGTGCCCCAGGCCACCTCCGGGTCGGCCTCGTCCCGGGCGACGCCGGCCCCCGACGCCAGCACCAGGCCCCCGTCGACCCCCAGGATCAGGGGCTCGACCCCCGGACGCTCCAGGCGGGGCCACCACCGTTCGTGGGCGGCGGCAGTGAGCACCACACGCATTCCCAGGATCCTTTCAGTCGTCGCTCAGAGATTGTCCAGGTCGCCTCGGTGGAATGGTTGCATGGACTCCATGACCGACGACGCACCGTTCACGGGCGACTCCGGCTTCGAATGGCTTCCTCCGCCCCCGCCCCCGCCCGCACCCCCCCGGGCGGGGGCGCCGGGCCGGCGCACGGTCCTGGTCGTCGGGCTGGTCGCCGCTGTGGTCGGCGCCGGCGTCGGCGCCGGCGTGTCCCAGGCCTTCGGTGGGGGCGGCGGCCCGACCGTGGTGGAGAACTTCTCCCCGAACTCGAGCGTGGTGAACGAGCGCCCCGCCGACATCCAGGGGATCCTGGCCAAGGTGCTCCCGTCGGTCGTGACGATCGCCGCCTTCTCCACGGCCACGGGCAACGCCAGCCCCTTCCCGTTCGGGAGCGGCGGCGGCGCCGTGCAACAGGAGTCCCAGGGCACGGGGATGATCATCACCCCAGGGGGTGAGGTCGTCACCAACAACCACGTGATCAGCGGGGCCAGCCGCATCACGGTCACCGTCCACGGCTCGACCCGGGCCCTGAGCGCCACCGTGGTCGGCGCCGACCCGAGCGACGACGTGGCCCTGCTCCAGATCCAGGGATCCTCCGGGGACCTCCCCACGGTGAGCTTCGGCAAGTCCGGGACGGTCAAGGTGGGTGACGGGGTCGTGGCCATCGGCAACGCCCTCGGCCTCCAGGGCGGACCGACGGTCACGGCGGGGATCATCTCCGCCGAGGACCGGGGCCTGACCGCTCAGGACCCGAGCACCCAGCAGCGGATCACGCTGACCAACATGCTGCAGACCGACGCCGCCATCAACCCCGGCAACTCGGGCGGGCCGTTGGTGAACTCGGCGGGCCAGGTCATCGGCATGAACTCGGACGAGGCCACCAACGCCGGTGACGCCACGGCGCAGAACATCGGCTTCGCCATCCCGTCGGACAAGATCACCTCGCTGTTGCCGCTGCTGCGCAAGGGCGGGACGATCACCCCGGCCCGGGCCTATGTCGGTGTCGAGGGGGGCGACGTCACGCCGCAGCTGCAGGCCGAGTTCAACCTGGTGCCGAGCCAGGGCGCCTTCGTCGAGCAGGTGGTCAGCGGGTCGCCGGGGCAGAGCGCCGGCCTCCAGGCCGGCGACGTGATCACGAGCATCGACGGGAACCCGGTCACGTCGTGGGACGACCTGACCATTGCCCTGCGGGCGCACAAGCCCGGGGACAAGGTCAGTCTCGGCATCTACCGGGGCAGCTCCCAGCGCACCATCAACGTCACGCTAGGGACGGCGCCGACCACCACGCAGTAGCGAGCCCGCCGCCTCCCGCCACCACGGCGTGGTCCGGCCGAGGAGGATCTCCTCCTCGACCCGGCGGGTGACCCGGCGCTCGATCACGAAGGCGAGGAACGGCAAGAGGCCGGCCCCGATCATGGCGAGCAGCTGGAAGAAGGTGAACCGGGCCCGGCTGGCGAGGTCGAGGGCGGCGGCCAGGTAGACGATGTAGAGGAAGCCGTGGACGGGGCCGACGATCTCCACCACGGCCTTGGTGCCGGCACCGAACTGCAGCGGGATGCCGACGAAGACGAGGATGATCAGGCCGACGCCGACCGTGTACGCCATGG
>DASUHN010000003.1 GCA_036273495.1 Acidimicrobiales bacterium
GTCGATGCGCTTGCCCGTGGCCAGGAAGACCGCCGCCACCACCGCGCCGAACAGAAGGGAGAGGAGCACGAAGGCGTGCCACCGGCCGTCGACCGCGTCGGGCTCGCCCTTTCCCCGGCGGAGCGACCGCCACGCCGCGGCCACGCCGAGCACGAGGAACGGCGCCGCCGCCGCCAGGAGGTAGAGCCCCTCGCCGCTGAGCACCGCCCCCATGTGCTCCAGGCCGGACGCGGTCGTCACCCGCGACGAGAGGCTCGGGGACGGGAACCGGACGGGGAGCTGGTGACCGGGGACCTCACGGGTCACCCACCGGATCCATACCTCGGAGACCGCCAGCGCCGCTCCCAGGGCGGCGGTGGTGGCGAGCAGGTGGACCACTCTGGCGCGCCACGGCCTGAGCGCCCAGACCGCGGTGATGGCGAGGGCGGCGGCGCCGGCAATGGCGCGCCCATGCACCGCGTACAGGAGGCCGCTGGCCCCGGCCGCCACCGCCCAGCGCCGGGCACTCGGAACGTCGACGGCCCGCAGGACCAGCAGGCCCACCCCGAGCAACCCGGGCACGAGCAGGTTCTCGGACTCGGCCAGGTTCGAGTACATCACCAGCGCCGGGTAGGCCGACACGACGAGGGCGGCGCCGCCCCACGTCAGGGGCCCGGACCGCGGCGCCAGCCGGCGGGCCAGCAGGTAGGAGAGGACGGAGGTGAAACCGGCCAGCACGGCGTTGACGTCGAGGGCCCACCGGTAGACCGCCAGCGCGTTCTTGGAGATCCACCAGAGCGGCACGAGCAGGGCGCTGTAGCCGGGGTAGTAGGAGGCGCCGGTCGGGGATCCGCCCTGGGCCATGAAGTGGGCGCCCATGAGATAGCCGAACTCGTCGGCGTGGATGATCGGCGTGCGCATGTGCCGGGCCAGCACCACGTGCACCGCCACCGTGACGGCGAAGAGCACGACCGGCACCGTCCACACCAGGACCGTGCGGCCCCGCCGGTCCGGCACGGCGCGCTCGGCCTCGCCGGCGGCGCGGCTGGTCTCGGACGGGGCGGCGGTCGTCGTCAAGGGCGTCCGCTTACGGCGGCGCCCCGCCGGGCGGGACCAGGCCTCCGGGGCCGGGCCCGGCGCCGCCACCCCCCGAACCGGGGACGGTCGTGGTGGTGGTCGACGTCGTGGTGGTGGTCGGCGGTGCGGCGTTGGGCGGCGGGGGCTGGACGACGTAGGTTCCGCCGCCGACGTCGGTCGGGTACTGCTCGTAACCGGCCGAGATCCCCGGGCGGGCCGCCGAGAACACGTTGGGCGGCGGGGGCGGCGGGGGCGGGGGCTGGGCAAAGTCCTGGACGGTCACGTTCTTGAGGGCGTTGCCCATGTAGTCGCCCCAGGTCTTGGCCGGGATGGTGCCGCCGTACACGCAGCCGATGCCCTCGACGCCGCGGAGGCCAATCGTGTTGCTGGTGAGGTGGCCCATCCACACCGAGGTCGACAGCTGCGGGGTGTAGCCGTCGAACCAGGCGTTGGTGCAGTTGTCGGTCGTGCCGGTCTTGCCCGCTTCGGGGCGGCCGATCACCG
Organism: Acidimicrobiales bacterium; assembly: GCA_036273495.1. Taxonomy (NCBI): domain Bacteria; kingdom Bacillati; phylum Actinomycetota; class Acidimicrobiia; order Acidimicrobiales; species Acidimicrobiales bacterium. The sequence continues at coordinate 1,561 of DASUHN010000003.1, forward strand.
CGTTCGGGTACGCGGTGCCGTGGGAGATCACGCCCTCGAGGACCTGGGTCTCCTCGGAGGCGATGTTGGCGGGCATGACCCGCTGGCCCACCGGCTTGGTGTCGTCGATGAGGATCTTGCCCGTGCTGTCGGCGACGCGCACCACCGGGCTGGGCGGCACCAGCAGGCCCTGGTTGGCCAGCACGGCGTAGGCGGTGGCCATCTCGAGCGGGGACACGTCGACGACGCCGAGGGTGTAGGACAGGCCGTGGATCTGGGGGCTGTACCACGCCGAGGTCACGCCCATGGACTTGGCCTGGTCCGCTATGGCCTTGACGCCGATGTCGTTGGCGAGCTGGACGAACACGGTGTTGATCGACAGCCACGTGGCGTTGCGCAGGTTGTAGAAGCCGCCACCCTCGTTCTCGGCGTTGTGGAAGGTCGTGCCGCCGATGGTGATGCTGGGCGGCCCGGAGTAGGTGCGGTCGAGCGAGATCCCCTTCTCCAGCGCCGCCGCCAGCGTGAAGACCTTGAACGAGGATCCCCCCGGGAAGCCGGTGCCGCCGCCCTGGACCGTGGCGCCCGGGGTCCAGCAGGCGGCCGGGACCTCGATGTTCACGTTCGGGGCCGAGGGCACGGCCGGGCACCCGGGCAGGGCCAGGTTCACCTGTGACTCGTTGAAGTCCCGCCCCCCGACGAGCGCCTTCACGTACCCGCTGGACGGCTCCACCGAGGCCAGGGCCATGTCGATCGGCAGGCTCGTGCCGCCGAGCCCCCGGCCCACGGCCGCCTCGGCCTGGACCTCGTCGTTGGGGTCGAGGGTGCTCTGGATCTGCAGCCCCCCGCCGAAGACCTCGTCCGGGCCCAGCTTCTGCAGGAGGTAGCGCTTCAGGTAGTCGACGAAGTACGGGTACCGGGACGGGCCCTCCTGGGGGGGCGGGTAGAAGGCGGTCACCGGCACCCCGGGCCTGACGACCGAGGCCGGCGCCAGCCGCTGGGCCAGGGCCTGCTGGTACTGGGCGGGCGTGAGGTAGCCGAACTTGGCCATGAGGCCGAGCACCGTCTCCCGGCGGGACTCCGCCGCGTTCACGTTGACCAGGGGGTCGTAGTCGCTCGGCGCCGGCAGCACGCCGACCAGGGTGGCGGCCTGGGAGGCGTCGAGCTTGCTGGCCGGCGTCCGGAAGTAGGTCTGGGCGGCGGCGGCGATGCCGTAGGAGCCCTCGCCGAAGTAGCTCCCCGACAGGTAGCGGTACAGGATCTCGGACTTCGACAGCTGGCGGCTGACCTCGCTGGCCAGGATCACCTCGTGGATCTTGCGCAGGATCGTGCGCTTGCCGCCGGTGTAGGCGTTCTTGACGTACTGCTGGGTGATCGTCGAGCCGCCCTGCACGGTCTGGCCGTGGACGACGTCGTCGTACAGGGCGCGCAGCGTCCCCCGGATGGACACCCCGCCCTCGTTGAAGAAGTTGTGGTCCTCGGAGGAGATCAGGGCGTTCACGATGACGGGCGTGATGTCCGAACGCGCCACCGGTACCTCGCTGCCGGACTGCCGGAAGGTGGCGATGACGTTGCCCTGGTCGTCGTAGACCACGCTGGGCTGCAGCACGAGGTTCTTGCGCACCGGGGGCAGGCTGGCCGGGAGGGGCAGGAAGATGAACGCGGCCAGGATGGTGCCGCCGCACAGCACCGGCACACCCACCGCCAGCAGCACGGCGGCCACCACGACTCTCACGGCCCGGCGCACGCCGACAGACTTGCAGACGTGAGATCGAGGCCGGTCGCGCTGGCGGCGCTGGGCGTCGCCGTCGTCCTCGCCGGCGGGGCGCTGGCGGGCTGCGGGGTGCCGCTCGATGCCGGGCCGCACCGGCTGGCGGCGGGGGACCTTCCCCTCGGCCTGACCGCCGCCCCCACCACGACCACGACCGAGGCGGGGCCACCGTCGCCCCGGGCGGCGGCGGTGATCCAGGTGTACCTGGTGGCCCACGACCGGCTGATCGCCCGCTCCCGGGTCGTGCCGAGCCCCGCCACCGCCTCCGAGGCCCTCGGGCTGCTGCTCGACGGGGCGACCGTCCCCGAGGCCGCCTTCGGGGTCCGCAGCGCCATCCCCGCCGGCACGTCCCTGCTCGGCGTGCACCAGATCCGGGGGGGCCGGGCCACGGTCGACCTGTCGACGGACTTTGCCCAGACGGGGGGCGCCGATCAGATCCTGGCCATCGCCCAGGTCGTGTACACGCTGACCTCCCTTCCCGACGTCGTGGGGGTGTCGTTCGAGCTGGCCGGCCAGCCCGTGGACGTGCCGACCGCCGACGGCACCCTCGTGAGCGGGCCGGTGGGGAGCCAGGACTTCGCCGCTCTCGTGGCCCCCGGCTCCTCGTGAGCGGGCCGGGAGGGGTGTGGCAACCTGCCGGCGTGGGTGCGCCCGACAACCGGCGGGAGTGGGTGGAACGCGACGCCGCCGTGGTGTGGCACGGCTTCACCCAGATGTCGTGCTACGCCGACAACGAGCCGGTCGTGGTGGAGCGCGCCGAGGGCCACGAGCTGATCGACGTCCACGGCCGGCGCTACCTCGACGCCATCTCCTCGCTGTGGGTGTCGACGCTCGGCCACCGGGTACCCGAGCTCGACGCCGCCCTGCACGACCAGATCGACCGGGTGGCGCACTCGACCATGCTCGGCAACGGGAACCGGGTGGTCGTCGAGCTGGCCGAGGCCCTGGCGGCCGTCGTCCCGGTGGACGGCCCCCACTTCCTGTTCGCGTCCGACGGCGCCCCCGCCGTTGAGCAGGCCCTCAAGATCGCCTTCCAGCTGTGGACCAACGAGGGCGTGGAGGGCCGCACCACCTACCTGGCCCTCGGCGACGCCTACCACGGGGACACGGTCGGCTCGCTGTCGGTCGGCGCCGGTGGTTTCGGAACCGACGTGTTCGACCCGCTGCGCTTCCCCGTGCTGCGGGCCCCGGGCTACGCGGACCCCGACTGGGCCACCCACGCCGTCACGCTCCTGGCCCGCCATACCCACCAGCTGGCGGCGGCGGTCATCGAGCCCCTCGTGCAGGGGGCGGGGGGGATGCTCACGGCCCATCCCGCCGACGTGCGCCGCTTTGCCGACGCGTGCCGCGAGCACGGCGTGCTGCTGATCGCCGACGAGGTGGCCACCGGCTTCGGGCGGACCGGGACGCTGTTCGCGTCCGAGCAGTGCGGCATCCGGCCCGATCTCCTCTGCCTCGGCAAGGGCATCACCGGTGGTTACCTGCCGCTGTCGGCGACCGTTGCGTCGGACCGGGTGTACAGCGCCTTCCTCGGCCCCGACCTCGGGGAGCGCACCCTCTACCACGGCCACTCCTACAGCGGTAACGCCCTGGCGGCGGCGGTGGCCCGGCGCCACCTCGAGCTGCTGGCCGAGCGCCACGTGCTGGCCAACGTCGGCGCCCGCTCGGCCCAGCTGGCCGCCCGGCTGCAGGACCGCTTCGGCGCCGACCCGGCCGTGGCCGAGATCCGGCAGCGGGGGCTCATGTGCGGCGTGGAGCTGGCCCCGCCCCGACCGGGGCTGCGCTGGGGCCGGCGGGTGTGTGCCGCCGCCGTGCAGCGGGGCGTGCTGCTCCGGCCCCTCGGGGACGTGGTCGTGGTCATGCCGCCGTTGTCGATCACGGCCGAGGAGATCGACCGCATCGTCGACACGCTGGGTGAGGCGGTCGCCGAGGTCGGGGCCACCGACCGGGTCCCCGCCCTTTGAGCTGGGCCCGCTGGGCCGACGAGCAGCTGGCCGCGGTGCGGGCCGCCGGCCGCTGGCGCGAGCCCCGCGACTTCGACGCCCTCGGGCCGGCCGGTCGCCTGCAGGGCCACGCCGGTGACGTGGTGTCGTTCGCGTCCAACGACTACCTCGGGCTCACCGCCCACCCGGCGGTGCGGCAGGCGGCGGCCGACGCCCTCGACCGGTGGGGGGCGGGATCGGGGTCGGCCCGGCTGATCGTCGGCTCCCGCCCCGTCCACCGCGAGCTCGAGGTGGAGCTGGCGGACTGGAAGGGGACGGAGGAGGCGGTGGTGTTCCCGACCGGCTTCTCCGCCAATCTCGGCGTGCTCGGGGTCGTCGGCGGACCGGGGGTGACGATCTGCAGCGACGAGCTCAACCACGCCTCGATCATCGACGGGTGCCGGCTGGCCCGGGCCGAGGTGGCGGTGTACCGCCACGCCGACGTCGACGACCTCGAGCGCCTGATGGCGCAGGCGCCGGGGCCGGTCGTGGTCGTGACCGACACCGTCTTCTCCATGGACGGGGACGTGGCCCCGCTGGCCGAGATCGGGCCGCGGTGCGCAGCGCGGGACGCCCTGTTGGTCGTGGACGAGGCCCATGCCGTGCTGGGGCCCGAGCTGCCGGCCGTCGCCGGGCTCGAGGTGCTGCGGGTGGGGACGCTGTCCAAGACCCTTGGCGCCCTCGGCGGGTTCGTGGCCGGGCCGGCGGCGTTGTGCCGGCTGGTGGTCAACCGGGCCCGGCCCTACGTGTTCACCACCGCCCCCACCCCCGCCGACGCCGCCGCCGCCCGGGCCGCCCTGGAGGTGCTGCGCTCCGGCCCCGGCGCCGCGCTGGTGGCCCGGCTCCGCGCCCACGTCGACCGGCTGGCCCCCGGCCACCGCTCCCCGATCGTGCCGGTCATCGTGGGCCACGAGGACGCCGCCCTCCGGGCCGCCGCCGCTCTCCTCGAGCGCGGTCTGCTGGTCCCCGCCATCCGGCCGCCGACCGTGGCGCCGGGCACCTCCCGGCTGCGGATCACCCTCTCCGCCGCCCACACCGACGACCAGGTCGGGGCGCTGGTGGATGCGCTGGCCGAGCTGGGACTCGGCGTCGGTGCCCCGGCCTGAGCGGCTGGTCCTGGTCGTGGGCACCGGGACCGAGGTCGGCAAGACGTGGGTGGCCTGCGCCCTGGCCCGGGCCCTCCGGGCCGCCGGGGTGGAGGTGGCGGCCCGCAAGCCGGCGCAGTCCTTCGACCCCGCCGACCCCGGTCCGACCGACGCCGAGCTCCTCGCCGTCGCCACCGGGGAGAAGGCCGGAGAGGTGTGCCGGCCCGAGCTGACCTACCCCGTGCCGATGGCCCCGCCGATGGCCGCCGCCGCCCTGGGCCGGCCGGCGCCGACGATGGCCGAGCTGGTCGGAGGGCTGGCGGACGGGCCGGCCTGGGGGGACGGGCTGGGCGTCGGGATCGTGGAGGCAGCCGGAGGGGTCCGCTCCCCCCTGGCCGACGACGGGGACAGCGTCGATCTGGCCCGCGCCATCCGGCCCGACCTGGTCGTGCTGGTCGCCGACGCGGGGCTCGGCACCATCCACGCCGTGCGCTCGGCGGCGCCGGCGCTCGCTGACTGGCCGCTGGCCGTGGTGCTCAACCGCTACGACGCCGGCTCCGACCTGCACCGGCGCAACCGGGCGTGGCTGGCGGAGCGCGACCGGCTGCCGGTATACACCGACGTCGCCGCCGTGCTGGGTGACCTGCTTGCAAGGGACAGCCGATGACCGAACGCCAGCTGATAGCCGCCGCCGGAGCGGCCCTGCTCGACGAGGGCCGGGACCTGACCCCCGAGGAGCTGGCCGCCCTGGCCGCCCTCCCCGACGAGCACGTTCCCGCCCTGGCCGCCCTGGCCCACCAGGTGCGGATCGAGCGCAACGGCACGACCGTCGAGCTGGAGGGGATCCTCTCGGCCAAGACCGGCGGTTGTCCCGAGGACTGCTCGTTCTGCTCGCAGTCCTCCCGCTTCGACTCCCCGGTGCTGGCCACACCGTTCCTCGACCGGGACGAGGTGCTGAGGGCGGCGCAGGAGACGGCCAAGGTCGGGGCCACCGAGTTCTGCCTGGTGCTGGCGGTGCGCGGCCCCGACGAGCGCACCCTGCGCCGCCTCGAAGAGCTGGTGCCGCTGGTGATGGAGGAGACCGGGCTGCAGGTGGCGGTCAGCGCCGGCATCCTCACCGACGACCAGGCCGCCCGGCTGGCCGCCGCCGGCACCCACCGCTACAACCACAACCTCGAGACCGCCCGCTCGTTCTTCGGGCGCATCGTCACCACCCACACATGGGACGAGCGCTTCGAGACGTGCCAGCTGGTCCGCCGCCACGGCATGGAGCTGTGCTGCGGCGCCCTCCTCGGCATGGGCGAGTCGACGGCGCAGCGGATCGAGCTGCTCGGCCAGCTGCGCGCCGTCGATCCCGCCGAGGTGCCCCTCAACTTCCTCAACCCCCGGCCGGGGACGCCGCTCGGGGACCGGACCCTGGTCGAGCCGATCGACGCCATCCGCTGGATCGCCCTCTTCCGCCTGGCCCTGCCCGAGGTCATCCTCCGCTACGCCGGCGGCCGCGAGGTGACGCTCCGCGAGCTGCAGGCCCTCGGGATGACGGCGGGGATCAATGCCCTGATCGTCGGCAACTACCTGACGACCCTCGGACGCGCCCCCGATCAGGACCTGGCGATGCTCGAGGACCTCCGGATGCCGATCGGGGCCCTGAGCAAGGCGATCTGATGGCCGCCGACATGCCGGCCCTCGACCCACCCCGGCACTGCCCGGAGTGCGGCCGCCGGCTGCGGGTCCTGGTCACCCCGACATCGTGGTCGGCCCGCTGCAGGGAGCACGGCGAGGTCGGATCGGACGCGACCGGCCGCGTCTAGCCGTCCGCCTCGGTACCGCAGTCCGGGCAGGGCCCGTTGTGGATGTCGCTCTGGAGGAGCTGGGTGCCCGCCTCGTCCAGCGACACGACCAGGGTGCGCGCCCCGAGGTCGAACCACATCGAGGCGTAGGGCCGCCACTCCGCGCTGGTCGACGTGAGGGTCACGCCCCGCGGCAGCCGGGCGAAGCGCTTCCGCTCCGTCTCGAACGCCCACGTGGTCGTGCAGGACTCGAGGACCACGAGGTCGTCGCGGGGCGGGCCGGATCGGGACCGGGAACGTGAAGAGCGGCGGAGGACCAAGGCGCGCAAGACTAGGCGGGTGGCCGGGCGCATCCTGATGGTCGAGGACGACGAGCGGATCCGCACCTCGACCCGCATGGCCCTCGAGGACGAGGGCTACGAGGTGGACGAGGCCGACACCGCCGAGTCGGCCCTCGAGATCTTCGAGGGCCGGGCGCCCGACGTGGTGCTGATCGACCTCATGCTGCCCGGAATCGACGGCTTCGAGTGCTGCCGGGCCATCCGGCGGACCAGCGCCGTGCCGATCATCATGGTCACGGCCCGCTCCGACACCCACGACGTGGTGGCGGGGCTCGAGGCCGGGGCCGACGACTACGTCACCAAGCCGTTCGTGACCAAGGAGCTGGCGGCGCGCATCCGGGCCCACCTGCGCCGCAGCAGCCAGGTGGCGGTGGGGACGGCGTCCGGCGGGTCGGGGGGCGCCGGGCTGCCGGGAACGGCGGTGTGGACGTTCGGGGACGTGGAGGTGGCGCCGGAGGCCGGCGAGGTCCGCAAGGCGGGCCGGCCCGTCCACCTCACCCGCACCGAGTTCCGCCTGCTGTGCGAGCTGGCCGACAACGCCGGGCGGGTGCTGTCCCGGGAGCAGCTCCTCGAAGCCGTCTGGGGCTACGACTACTTCGGGGACAGCCGGCTGGTCGACGTCCACGTGCGCCGGCTGCGCACCAAGGTCGAGGACAACCCCGCCTCCCCGCGCCACGTGGTGACCGTCCGCGGCCTCGGCTACAAGCTGGCGTCGTGAGGCGGCTGGGGCTGCGGGCGAGGATCACCGCCGGCTTTGCCCTCGGCGCCCTCGGCATCTCGGTAGTGCTCTCGCTCATCACCTATGGGCTCACCCGGCGCTCGGTGGTGCACAACCGGCAGAGCGCGGCCGTGCACCAGACCGTGGCCAACGCCCTCGTCGTGGGCGGGGCGGCGCGCTCGAGCGGGCCCGACCTCACCCAGGTGCTGAGCTCGCTGTCGACCCCCAACGGCTCGGAGTCCCTGCTGTACCAGAGGGGGAGCTGGGTGAGCACGAACTTTGCCCTCGGGAGCGCGGCGGTGCCGCAGGCGCTGCGCACCACGGTGCTGAGAGACGGCCAGTCCGCCACCATGGAGTACCGGCTGGCCGGCCACGCCGAGCTGGCCGTGGGGGTTCTCCTGCCCGGTAGCGGGAAGAGCGGCCGCACCGCCTACTTCGAGCTCTACGACTTCTCCGACCTGACGCGCACCCTCACGGCCCTGGCCCTGTCGCTCGGCGCCGCTTCGGTGGCCACGACCCTGGCGGGCATCGCCGTCGGGCGCTGGGCCAGCCGCCGGGTGCTCTCCCCGCTGACCGAGACGGCGCGCGCCGCCGCCGCCATAGCCGGGGGCCGGCTCGACACCCGCCTGCAGGCGGGCGACGACAGCGAGCTCGCCGACCTGGCCCACTCCTTCAACTCCATGGTGAGCGCCCTGCAGGCGCGCATCCAGCGCGACGCCCGCTTCGCGTCCGACGTCTCCCACGAGCTGCGCTCTCCGCTCACGACCCTGCGCAACGCCGTCGACGTCCTCCAGCGCCGGCGGCCCGAGCTCACCGAGCGGTCGGCCCAGGCCCTCGACCTGCTGACCGAGGAGGTGACCCGCTTCGGGCGCCTGGTCGAGGACCTGCTCGAGGTGTCCCGCTTCGACGCCGGCGCCGCCGACCTCCTGCTCGAGGAGATCCGCCCCGCCGAGCTGGCCCGCCACGCCCTGGCCGCCCACGGCCCGGCCGGGGTGCAGCTGGTCGTGGAGCCGGGCACCCCGCCGGTCAGCGCCGACAAGCGCCGCCTCGAGCGGGTGCTCTCCAACCTCCTCGCCAACGCCGACCTGCACGGGGACGGCGCCACCCGGGTCGTGGTCGGCCCGGTGGCCGGCGACCCGGTGGCGGGCGGTGGGCCCGGGGTCGGGCCGGCGGGGGCCTTCATCGCCGTCGACGACGCCGGCCCGGGCGTCCCGCCGGAGCAGCGGGAGACGATCTTCGAGCGCTTCGCCCGGGGACGGGCGGCGGGGCGGCGGGCCCGGGGGGAGGGCGTGGGCCTCGGGCTCTCCCTCGTCGTCGAGCACGTCCGGCTCATGGGCGGCACGGTTCGCGTCACCGACAGTCCCGATGGGGGAGCCCGCTTCGTGGTCGAGCTGCCGGCGGTGACCGGTGCCGCCCCGGGTGGGCCCGACGGGGTGCGGCCGGAGGCCGGGCGCGACGAAGAAGATTCGGAGCAGGAGGTGGGCCGAGGCCTGCCCCGGGGACTCGGCGAAGATCCCCGAGGCAGTCGCCCCCCGGAAGCGGCGGAAGGTCGCTCCCGGGCCTCGGCACTTGGTGCCCCCGCCGCCAGGGGGACGGCAGGGACCCGTTGACGAGAAGATTGCACGGTCAATGCGAACTCCCTGCCGCGAACTGATTGCGATCGTGTGACGATTTCGAGGGATGACGTCACTGGGCCCCGGCCCCCGTCGATCGACGCCCTGGCCCGCTCGCTGGCCGACATCGACCTCCCCCACCCCCTCCTCGTCGACGCCGCCCGCCAGGCGGTGGCTGCCGGGGATCCCGCCTCGGCGCGGGCCCGGGCCGAGGCGGTGGCCGCCGCCCTCCTCCGCCCGGTCGTCAACGCCACCGGCGTGCTCCTGCACACCAACCTGGGCCGGGCCCCGCTGGAGGTCCACCATCCCGCCCGCTACGCCAACCTCGAGCTCGACCTGACGACGGGGCGCCGGGGCTCGCGCTCCGCCCACGCCGCCTCGCTCCTGGCCCGGGCCGCCGGGGCCGAGGCCGCCCTGGTCGTGAACAACGGGGCGGCGGCGGTGCTCCTCGTGCTGGCCGCACTGGCCCGGGGCCGCCGGGTGATCGTGAGCCGGGGGGAGCTGGTCGAGATCGGTGGCGGCTTCCGCATCCCCGACGTGATGGCGCAGTCCGGGGCCGAGCTGGTCGAGGTCGGCACGACCAACCGCACCCGGCTGGGGGACTACCGGGCCGCCGTCGACGACGGCGTGGCGATCGTCCTCAAGGTCCACCGCTCCAACTACCGGGTCGTCGGCTTCACCGAGGACGTGGACGCCGGGGCCCTGGCCGGCCTGGGCCCCCCCGTCGTCTACGACATCGGCTCCGGGCTCCTCGACGCCGCGACCCCGTGGTTGGCGGCCGGACCGCCGGCGTGGCTGGCCGGGGAGCCGGCCGCGGTCCAGTCGCTGGCGGCGGGGGCCGCCCTCGTCACCTTCTCGGGGGACAAGCTGCTCGGCGGCCCGCAGGCCGGCGTCATCGCCGGCCGGTCCGACCTGGTGGCCGCCTGCGCCCGCCATCCCCTGGCCCGGGCCCTGCGTCCCGGCGGACTGGTCCTCTCCGCGCTCCAGGAGGTGGCCCTCACCTACCTCCGCCGGGAGCCGGTGCCGTTCTGGCGGATGGCGGCGGTGCCCGTAGCCGACCTCCGCCAACGCGCCCAGGCCGTGGCCGGCGGCGCCGGCCCGCACGTCTCGGTGGTCGACTGCATGTCGGTCCCGGGTGGCGGATCACTTCCGGGCACCGACATCCCGTCGGCCGGCGTGGCCGTGGACGGTGACGTGACCGACGTCCTGCGCGCCGTTCGGCCCAGCCCGGTCATCGCCCGGGTGCGGGACGGTCGCACCATCTGCGACCTGCGCACCGTCGACCCGGCCGACGACCCGGTGCTGGCCGGCGCCCTCGGGGACGCCGCCGCCCGGGCATGACCGGGACGGCCGCGGGCGGGGCCGGGGCGCCCGCCACGGCGGAGGAGCCGGGGCGTAGGGGACCCGGCGGGCATGTGATCGCGACCGCGGGCCACGTCGACCACGGGAAGTCCACCCTCGTCCACGCCCTCACCGGCATGGATCCCGACCGCTTCCAGGAGGAGAAGGACCGGGGCCTGACCATCGACCTCGGCTTCGCCTGGACGACCCTGCCCTCGGGCCGGGAGCTGGCCTTCGTCGACGTCCCCGGCCACGTCCGGTTCATCAAGAACATGCTGGCGGGGGCCGGCGCCGTCGAGGCCTGCCTGTTCGTGGTGGCCGCCACCGAGGGGTGGAAGCCCCAGTCCGAGGAGCACCTCCGCATCCTCCAGCTGCTCGGCGTCGGGCACGGGATGGTGGCGCTCACCAAGGTCGGCCTCGTCGACGAGGAGACCGAGGAGCTGGCCCGGCTCGAGCTGGCGGACCAGGTGGCCGGCACCTTCCTCGCCGGCGCCGAGGTGGTGGCCGTCGACGCCCCCACCGGCCGGGGCCTCGAGGACCTGCGGGCCGCCCTCGACCGCCTCCTGGCCGGCACCCCCGGCGCCGCCGACCGGGGCCGCCCCCGCCTCTGGATCGACCGGGTCTTCCCGGTCCGGGGGGCGGGCACCGTCGTGACCGGCACCCTCGCCGGCGGAGCCCTGGGGACCGACGACGCGGTCGAGATCGTGCCCGCCGGAACGGGCCGGAGCGCCGGCGCCAGCCCCCTCACCGCCCGGGTCCGCGGCCTCCAGTCCCACCAGCGCCGGGTCGACCATCTCGGGCCCGGCCACCGCACCGCCGTCAACCTCGCCGGGGTCCCCCACGACCGCCTGTGGCGGGGCCAGGCCCTTATCCGCCCCGGACAGTGGGCGCCCACCCGCACCTTCGACGCCTCGCTCAGCGTCCTCGCCTCCCTCGACCACGAGGTCACCCGCCGGGGCGCCTACCACCTCTACGCCGGCGCCGGCGAGCATCCCGTCGCCATCCGCCTCCTCGGCGGCGCGGCGCTCTCCCCGGGCGAAGCCGGCCTCGCCCGCATCCACCTCCCCCTGGCCCTCCCGCTGCTGCCGGGGGACCGCTTCGTGCTGCGCGAGTCGGGCCGGTCCGAGACCGTGGGGGGCGGCGAGGTCCTCGACGTCTCCCCTGTCCTCCCTGCCGCCCGGGC
>DASUHN010000004.1 GCA_036273495.1 Acidimicrobiales bacterium
CGGACCCGGCCGCGGTGGCCAGGCCCTCCGCCGGCGTGACCGGGGCGGGCGGCTCGGGGTCGGCCCCGGGCAGGCTGAGTTGGAGCGACTCGGCAGGTTCGGCACCGGGGACGCGTATGGCCAAGGGGGCTACCTCCCGAACCGACCCGTCCTACCCGGACCGGCCGCCGGTCATGCGGCCGGCGGCGGCCCGGACGAGGGCCAGGAAGAGGGACCGGTCTTCGCCCTGCTCGGGGTGCCACTGGATCCCGACCAGGAAGGGGGCGGCGGGGTCCTCGAGGGCCTCGACCGTCCCGTCGTCGGCCCAGGCCGAGGGGCGCAGGCCCTCTCCCGGGACGTCGATCCCCTGGTGGTGGTGGGTGGGGACCTCCGCCTCGGTGCGGTCCCCCATGGCCCGGCCCACCCGGCTGCCCGGCTCGATCCGGACCCGGTGGCGGCCGTAGGAGCCGGGGGCGGCGGCGTGCTCGACCGCCCCGGGCAGGTCGGCCAGGTGCTGGTGGAGGGTCCCGCCCCGGGCCACGTTGAGGACCTGCACGCCCCGGCACACGGCCAGCAGGGGCAGCCCGGCGGCCCCGGCGGCGGCGGCCAGCTCCAGCTCGGAGCGGTCGCGGGCGGGGTCGGCCAACCGGGTCTCGGGGTGGGGCGCCCGGCCGTACCGGGCCGGGTCGACGTCGGCGCCCCCGGTGAGCACCAGGGCGTCCAGGCGCCCCACGACCTGTTCGGCCGCTCCCGGCGCGGGCGGCACCACGATGGGCAGCCCCCCGCCCGACTCCACCGCCCGCAGGTAGGCGCTGGTCAGGAGCACCGCCCGGGCGCCCCACGCTCCCCACCGGGCGTCGTGCTCCCCGGCGGTCACCCCCACGACCGGGAGGATCCCCACCTCTACGGCGTAGCTTCTCCGGCATGGCGACGTCCACCCCGGAGCAGGGTCACAGCTCGGAGCCCCGGCACCTCGTCCTCGACGCCGGCGGCACGCGCATCCACGCCGTCGAGCAGGGCTCCGGTCCCCTGGTGCTGCTGGTCCACGGCTTCCCCGAGTCCTGGTACTCCTGGCGGAACCAGCTGCCGGCGCTGGCCGGCGCCGGCTTCCGGGCGGTGGCCATCGACGTGCGCGGCTACGGGCGCTCGGCCAAGCCGGCGGCCGTCGACGAGTACCGCATGGTCCGCCACGTGGCCGACAACGTCGGCGTGGTCGAGGCCCTGGGGGAGCGCACGGCGGTGGTCGTGGGCCACGACTGGGGTGCGCCGATCGCGTGGAGCTCGTGCCTGCTGCGGCCCGACGTGTTCCGCGGCCTGGCGCTGCTGTCGGTGCCGTACTCGCCCTACGGGAGGGTGCGCCCGCTGGAGGTCCTGGGCCTGCTCGGGGGCCAGGAGGAGTTCTACATGGTGTATTTCCAGCAGCCGGGGCGGGCCGAGGCGGAGATCGAGGAGGACGTGCGCGCCTGGATCCGCGGCATGTACTTCACCGCATCGGGGGACGCGCCGCCGCCGCAGGACGGGGGGACGATGGCCAGCGTGGCCCCGGGCGGAAAGCTGCGGGACCGCTTCGTCGTCCCCGAGAAGCTGCCGCCGTGGCTCTCGGAGGAGGACCTCGACATCTACGTGGCCGAGTTCGAGCACAGCGGCTTCTCGGGGCCGCTCAACCGCTACCGGAACATGGACCGGGACTGGGCCGACCTGGCCGCCTTCCGCCGCGTGCCGATCACCGCCCCGTCGCTGTTCATCGGCGGGGACAGGGACGGGCCGACGATCTGGGGAGCGGGCGCCATTGCCCAGTTCCCCGAGACCCTGCCCGGACTGCGCGGCTCGCACGTGCTCCCCGGCGCCGGCCACTGGATCCAGCAGGAGCGCGCCGGGGAGGTCAACGACCTGCTCGTGGACTTCCTGCGCTCTCTCTGAACCCAGGCTCGGCCGGCGCATGTCCTCCGTGCGCGCCGTGATCTACGACTTCGACGGTCTCCTGCTCGAGACGGAGGGGCCGACCTACCAGTCCTGGGCCGAGACCTACGAGGCCCACGGCGTGCCCCTGAGCCTCGACGAGTGGACGCTCACCATCGGCCGGGTCGACCACCCCGACCCGTGGGAGGAGCTGCAGCGGCGCCTGGGCCGCCCCCTCGACCCGTCCGTCCGCGATGCCCGCCGGCAGCGCCGCGACGAGCTGCTGCACGCCCTGGGCCCGTGCGCCGGCGCCGCCGAGTCGCTGCTCGAGGCGCGGGAGCTCGGGCTGGCGACGGCGGTGGCGTCGAGCTCGGGCGCCGACTGGGTCGGCTCGCACCTCGACCGGCTGGGCCTCGGCGCCTACATCGACCACCTCAGCTGCTACGACGGCACCATCCCGGCCAAGCCCGCCCCCGACCTGTACCTGCGCGCCCTGCGCCAGCTCGGGGTCGACGCCGGCGCCGCCGTGGCCTTCGAGGACTCCCACAACGGGCTGCGGGCCGCCAAGGCCGCCGGCATCCGCTGCGTGGTCGTCCCCACACCCATGACCGCCCGCATGGACTTCTCGCTGGCGGACCTGGTGATCGACCGCCTGGGCCGCCCGCCCCTACGGGAGCTGCTGGTCCAGCTCACCGGCGCGGCCTGACGCCGCGGCCAGCAGCCGGCGCCGGTCGGCGCGTGTGCGCACCGGGACGAACCGGATGGCGGACCACTCGGGGTCGGACATCGCCGTCGAGTAGCGGTCGCGGTACTTGCGACGCTGGCTCCACGACCAGGCGACGATCGACCGCTCCCGCGAGAACAGGTTCGACCACGGCTCCCGGTTGCCGTTCCACAGCTCCTCGCGTGTGAAGACCCGGCGCAACGTCCGCCGGACGACGCGCGCCATCACGACCGGGTCCGGGGGATCCACCCACACCACCGTGTCGGCCCGGGCCCAGACCAGCAGGCGGACGGTCGAGTAGTTGCCGTCGACGAGCCAGGCGTCCCCGCTGACGAACCCGGCCACCCGGGCCCGGAACTCGTCGGCGGGCAGCTCGGTCCAGCCCGGAAGGTGGAAGATCGAGTCGAGCTCGAGCAGCGGGACGTCCAGGACGGCGGCCAGCTCCCGGGCCACGGTGGTCTTGCCCGACCCGGAGTTGCCGACGACCGAGACCCGCCGCACCCGTCCATCCTGGCCTACCGTCTGGCGCGGTGAGGGCCTGGCGCGTGCAGCGGTACGGCAGCCCGACCGAGGCCCTCAGCCTGGACGACGTGCCGGAGCCCGCGCCCGGCCCGGGCCAGGTGCTGGTGCGGACGGTGGCCACCGTCCTCAACTACAACGAGGTCGACGGGTGCCGGGGTCGCTACCTGACCGTGAACCCGCCCCTGCCG
>DASUHN010000005.1 GCA_036273495.1 Acidimicrobiales bacterium
GATCGATGCCCACATCCCGGCCCGTATCGGGAAGGGGCTGTGGCTTCCCCACGTCACAAGACACGAAGGCCCGGTATCTGCGGCCCTCCCGCCTGACGACCAGGGTCTTGGGCACACCCGGCACGCCCCTGGCCGAGCAGCGGTAGGCGACACGGCCCACGCCCTGTATGTAGAGCCGGCCAGAACGGCCCGAGCCGGAAATCTTCCAGCAGAGGGCCTGGGGGTATTCGACTGAGTCCCACCGAGCGGCGGACTTGTAGCGAGGGTACCCCGGCTTCCGACCCGCCTTTGCCCGCCGGTAGAAGCCGGCGAAGGCCCGGTCGAGGCGCAACAGCGTGCCCCTGGCCACGGTCACCCCAAATGCGAGCGCTGGGTCGTCCCAGCCAGTGAGTTCGGCACACTGATCCCAGCGCGACACGGCCCGGCGCTCCCAGCGCCAGGCCCCCCGACGCTCCTCCAAGGCGGCGTTATAGAGGTGTCGCTGGCTGTTCATCAACTGCCCCAGCGCCGCAGCTTGGCGGGCCGTGAGGCGCAGCAACAGGACGGCTGTCCGGTGCATACGGGCAGTTTGCGATCGAGCTGTGACTCAGTGGCGTCATCTGTAGTTGCTCGCACCGAGTCTTGATCGCAAAGCGGTGCTACGGCTTCGGCGGCTTGGTGGTGGCCGTCGTGGCGGCGGGCTGGGGCGGGGCGCCACCGGTCGTGCCCTGGACCCCGTTGGAGCCGGCCGCCTTGGCGGTGGCGTTGGTGCCGTTGCTGCCGTTGTGGCCCTGGAGCTTCTGGCCGTTCCCGCCGTCACCACCACGGCCGCCGCGACCGCCGGAGAAGCTCTTGCTGGCGTTGCCGCCGTTGCCGCCGTGACCCCCGTTGGAGCCGGTCCCGTTGCAGGGCTTGGCCCCTGCCCTCATCTCGGCCAGGGTGGCCGGCTGGCATCCGCCCTCCCCGCCGGTCCCGCCCACGCCACCGGTGGCCTGAGGCGTGCCGTTACCGCCGTTGCCCCCGGCGCCGCCGTTACTGCCGCACCCGGCCAGGCCGCCGGTGCCGGCGGACCCGCTGTTGGGGGCGGGCGGGCTGGTGCCGGACGGACCGGCCTGGCCCAGGTTCACCCCGTTGGGGCAGTACCCGGTGGACCCGTCGGTCAGGGACACGGCGTGGAAGCCGGCAAAGGTCGTGGCGACGGACCCTCCGGCGCCACCGCCGCTCGTCCCGCCGCCAGAAGTACCTCCGCCCGACGTGCCTCCACCGCTCGTGCCCCCCCCGGAGGTACCTCCGCCCGACGTCCCGCCGCCAGAAGTACCTCCGCCCGACGTACCGCCGGAGCCCTGGTTGACGCCCGTCGACGGGGAGCCGCTGCCGCCGGAGGAGCCACCCGAGCCGCTACTGGTCGTACCTCCGCCTCCGCCGCCCGACCCGGTGTTGCCCCCACCGGACGACGTCCCGCCGCCGCTGCCCCCGGTCGAGCCACCCGGCTTCGAGCCGCTCGAGGTGGAGAAGCCGGACCCGGCTGTGCTGAAGAAGGGACCGGACGCCACCGGATGGCTTCCGCCACCGATCGACGATGCGCTGCCTTTACCGCCCGTGGAGGTCGTGGCTTTCGTGCCTGCCGGACCGGCGCTCGTGGTCGTGGTGCTGCCGGTCGAGGAGTTGCCGACGGAAGAGGTCTGCTGGGGGAACGTGGGCAGCTTCGGTCCCGCCGTCGTGGGCGTATTGCTCGACGGGCCGGGCCCGCTGGCGACCCGGCTCGGCGGGCCGTTGTTGCTACCTCCGCCGCCGATAGTGGTGAGGGCGACGACCAGAGCGACGACGACCGCCAGCACGAGTCCCTGGGACAGCTTGGACGCCGCCAGCGCCCGCCGCAGCACCCAGCCGAGGTATTCCTTCATCTTTAGGACCTTTTAACCCTTGCTCCGCCCGAACCCCGCAGGGAGAACTGTACGCGATCGAACGCTCCGAGTCACCCGCGGCCAACACTTTCCGTGGTTCCAGGGACGCTGCCCGTTCTCCTGCTCCGAGCGTTGAGATTCGTCGTCGAGTATGTGGGCAGGATCCGGAGCGATCAACCGCGGGAGTCGGCTGACGCCCGAGGGATCGGTCACCTCGACGGCGCAACGTGATCGCGAAAGCTCATCCTCGTAGCACTGTGAGTGGTCGAAATGACCCTTCATCGGGGCCGATCGGCCACCCCAATTGGGTACCCATTGGACCGAAAGCCCCGGTAATAGGGGCTAAACCTACGTGAATAGTGAGGAAATAGGCCTTGCCACGGAGCGCGGCGACAGTTGAGAATGCGGGCATGACGACGGCGGAGAACTACGGGCGCGGCCGCTTGGTCGTGGTGGGCCAGGGCTATGTCGGCCTGCCCCTGGCCATGCGTGCTGTCGAGGTCGGCTACCAAGTGGTCGGCTACGACACCGACGAGCGGCGGATCAAGTCGCTGGCGGCGGGGGAGTCCTACATCGAAGACGTCACCGACGCCCACCTGGCCGCCGCGCTCGCCAGCGGGCGCTACCGGCCGGCGGACAAGGCGGCGGCGTGCGCCGGCTTCGACGTGGCGGTGGTGACCGTGCCCACCCCGCTCAAGGACGGCACCCCGGACCTCTCCTACATCGAGGTCTCGGCCCAGACGCTGGCTCGGTTCATCCGGCCCGGCTCCACCGTCATCCTCGAGTCCACGACCTATCCGGGCACTACCACGGAGCTCGTGATCCCGATCCTGGAGGAGGGGTCGGGCCTGGTGGCGGGGGACGACTTCCACGTCGGGTACTCGCCCGAGCGGATCGACCCCGGCAACCCCACCTTCGG
>DASUHN010000006.1 GCA_036273495.1 Acidimicrobiales bacterium
GGACCCCGGGTCCTCGGCCACGGGACCGACGTCATCATCCAGGGGTTCGTGCACCACGGGATCGACTTCTCCGAGCTCCACCGGATCCTCCTCGAGGCGGCCGGCCTCTACGCCGGCTCGGCCCTGCTGTCGTATCTCACCGCCTACACGCTCGCGGGCGTCATCCAGAGGCTCATGCGCCGGCTCCGCCGCGACGTGGAGGACAAGGTCCACACCCTGCCCCTCAGCTACATCGACCGGGGATCCCGCGGTGACCTGCTGTCCCGGGTGACCAACGACATCGACAACATCGCCCAGAGCCTGCAGCAGACGATGAGCCAGATGCTGAACTCCACCCTGTTGCTGGTGGCGGTGGCGGCCATGATGTTCACCATCTCGCCCCTACTGGCCGGCGTGGCCCTGACGACGGTGCCGGTGTCGGTCTTTGCGGTGCGGGCCATCGCGTCCCGGTCCAAACCGCGGTTCATCGACCAATGGCGGGCCACCGGGCACCTCAACGCCATCGTCGAGGAGGCCTTCACGGGCCACGCCATCGTGAAGTCGTTCGGGCGCCAGCGCGAGGTCGAGGCCCGGTTCCGGGAGAAGAACGACGAGCTGTACGCGTCGTCCTTCGGCGCCCAGTTCATGTCCAGCCTGATGCAGCCGGCCACGTTGTTCCTGTCGAACATCCAGTACATCATCGTCGCCGTGGTCGGCGGGCTGCGGGTGGCCAGCGGGGCCATCACGGTGGGAGACATCCAGGCCTTCATCCAGTACTCGCGCAACTTCTCGATGCCCCTCACCCAGCTGGCGTCGATGGCCAACATGTTCCAGAGCGGCCTGGCCTCCCTCGAGCGCGTGCTCGAGCTGCTCGACGCCGAGGAGCAGAGTCCGGACGCCAGACCGAGCCACGCGCCTCCCAGCCGGGGCCGGGTGGTGTTCGAGGACGTCACCTTCTCCTACGACCCCGACGTCCCGCTCATCGAATCGCTGTCCCTCGTGGCCGAGCCGGGCCAGACCATCGCCATCGTCGGCCCCACGGGCGCGGGCAAGACGACGCTGGTCAACCTGATCATGCGCTTCTACGAGCTCAACTCCGGGCGCATCACCATCGACGGCCGGGACATCTCGAGCATCCCCCGCTCGGAGCTGCGCTCCCAGATGGGCATGGTCCTCCAGGACACCTGGCTGTTCGGCGGCACCATGAGGGACAACATCGCCTACGGCAGCCCGTCCGCGACCGAGGACCAGATCATCGAGGCGGCCCGGGCCACCTACGTGGACCGCTTCGTCCACTCCCTGCCCGACGGTTACGACACGCTGATCAACGAGGAGGCCGACAACGTCAGCGCCGGCCAGAAGCAGCTCCTGACCATCGCCCGGGCCTTCCTGGCCGACCGGCCGATCCTCATCCTCGACGAGGCGACCAGCTCGGTGGACACCCGCACCGAGGTGCAGATCCAGGAGGCCATGAACCGGCTGCGCACCTCCCGCACGTCATTCGTCATCGCCCACCGTCTCTCGACCATCCGCGGCGCCGACATCATCCTGGTCATGGAGAACGGCCGGATCGTCGAGACGGGCTCCCACTCGGAGCTGCTGGCCGTCGACGGCGCCTACGCCCGGCTGTACAACTCCCAGTTCGCCGCGCCTGCCGCCGAGGTGGAGTGACTCTCCCGGCTGGGGACGCTCAGCGATCCGCCTGGCGCCCGGGCTGAGTGCCACGGGGAAGCGAGAAGTTCCGCATCTCCCAGGTGGCGGCCCTCCAGCCCTCGGCCGTCCGGCGCCACTCGACGGTGTACATACCGGGCCGCCCGGCCAGGTAGCTGCGGGACCGGGCGGCATCCCCGTCCACTGACACCAGGTGATTCGTCATGGCGTGCAGGGGCACCTGGCCCGACGTCTCACCGAGGACCGAGCGGAGCCAGCCGACGGTGCTGTCCCGGTCGGAGAAGTGGACGTCGTCCAGCCCGTGGGGCTCGAGGATGTAGGTGGCCGACACGTCCTCGGCGAAGACCAGGTCGAGCAGGCTCCAGTCCCCGAAGTCCACGGCGTAGCAGTACCGCGACAGCCGGTCAACGATGTCGGCCCGGTCGACCAGGGCCGCGACCGGCCCGGCGTCCATCCCCGCTGCGTCGCTGCTCATCCCGACCGCGTCTCCTCCCGGACGTCCTGGGCCGGCATGCTCCCTCCCCCGCGCCCCCCTGTAGCGATGCCGGGCGGCGCCGCCGAAAGGTAGGGCGGCCACCCCAGGCCGTCAATGGGCAAATGACCGACCGGTAACAACGACGGGTGTGCTGCTGACGTCCGCCGCGCTCATTGCTCACTTGCGCAGATCTCACCACCGCGTAACGTGGCTGGCGTCCTCGAGTTGCGGAGGTACGCCATGACGACCACCCTCGAGCGCGTTAGCGGTGCCTTGTACCGAGTGGGAATGCGACGAGACAACGGCAATACCTCGCTGGCGTCCTACGCCGCCGGCCCCACCCGGATCGTGGCCGGTGAGCTGGCTGCCTCGGTCGCTGACGCCATCGTCAGCCGATCCCGGGCCCGGTCGGCACAGAATCGTCAGCGCCCGGCGGTGATCGGCCCGTCGGTCCCTTAGTTTGGGGTCGGCGGGCGACCGCTAGCCGGCCAGCAGCTCGGTCAGTCGTCCCTCGTCGCCGAACAGCACGGCGCGCCAGTGCGAGATGAGCTCGCTGGTGTCCCGGTCGTTGGGATGGAAGCCGCGCTTGTTGTATGCGAAGAGCTGGCGGACGGCTTCCGGCTTCACGAACGGAGACTTGCGCAGCCGCAACACGCTCCGCACCAGCCGTAAGGGGTGACGCCGGGCGTCGCGATCCATGAGGATGGATATCCCGGCCCAGAGCGACGTCTCGAGGACGAACAGCATGTGGGTCATCCACATGGCGGCGATCCGCATCCGCTCAGTCCCGCCGACGGCTCGGTAGACGTCAAAGGCCACCGCCTTGTGCTCCGACTCCTCCAGGGCGTGCCACATGAGGAGGTACCGGACCCCGTCGTGGCCGATCTGGTTCCGGGCCTCCGGGTCGTTCAGCAGCATCTCGGCCAGGGTGGCGGTGTAGTGCTCGAGGGCGGCGGTGAACGCCAGATGCAGTCGCTTGTTGTGGTAACGCTCTCTGGTGCGGAACAACCACCGGACGTACACGCCGATGGCCCCGGTGGGATAACCGAGGGCACCGAGCCGCTCGTTGAGGACCCGGTGCTCGCGGCCGTGCATGGACTCCTGACCGACGAACCCGTCGACGTCCTCCCGCAGCTTCGGGTCGGTCAGCTGGTCGCGAGCGGCCTCGACCGAGCGGACGAAATAGTCCTCTCCGTCGGGGAAGACGGACGACAGGACTGCCAGAACATGGCTCATGACGATGTCCCCGCCGGCGGCGAAGTGCCGGGGCACGTCGTCGAGCCTGGAGTCGAATTCGACCGGGCGCGTGGGTACCGAGACCATGGGCTCATTGATTCCCCCGCCGGGGGCCCTCCATTCCGGCCGGGATCGAGCTCGGTGACCCACCGTCACTCCCGGGTCACCTCGTAACAACCCCCGGCCGGCCTCGCCGTCCTCGCTGAGCCATGGGTCATGAAGGCGATCTCGATCGAAACGGCGGCCGATATGGTAGAACGTGTTCTCCTTTTGGGGAGGACCGACCGAGGGGGGCCGGATGCGCAACGACCTGTGCGAGTTACTGGGTATCGAGTTCCCGATCTTCGCCTTCACCCACTGCCGCGACGTCGCCGCCGCCGTCAGCCGGGCGGGCGGCATGGGGGTGCTGGGGGCTCTGGCCTTCACCCCCGAGCAGCTGGAGATGGAGCTCAAGTGGATCGACGAGCACTGCGACGGCAAGCCCTACGGCGTCGACGTGGTGATGCCCGTGAAGAGCGCCGACCGCGAAGCCGGGCTGCACGACGAGAGGGACCTGGCCAAGCAGCTTCGGGGCATGGTCACCCAGGCCCACTGGGACTTCGTCGACCGGGTCCTCGACGAGCACGGAGTTCCTCCGCTGCCGCCCGAGGAGGACTCCCCCGCTGACGGCAGCCCGATGAGCAACGGCGTGCTGGGGTGGACCGAGGCGACCGGCACCCCACTCATCGACGTGGCCCTGGCCCATCCCATCACCCTGCTGGCCAGCGCCCTGGGGCCGCCGCCCCAGGAGGCCATCGAGCGGGCCCACTCCCAGGGCGTGAAGGTGGCGGCCCTGATCGGCCGGGTCGAGCAGGCGGTCCGGGACGTCCAGAAGGGCGTCGACATCATCATCGCCCAGGGCTACGAGGCCGGCGGCCACACCGGGGACGTCGGCGCCATGGTGCTCGTCCCCGATGTCGTCGACGCCGTGGCCCCCGTTCCCGTGCTGGCGGCCGGCGGTATCGGGACCGGACGCCAGGTGGCGGCGGCCATGTCCCTCGGGGCGGCCGGCGTGTGGACGGGCTCGATCTGGTTGACGGTCAGCGAGGCCAATACGGGCGAGGTCGTCATGGACAAGCTCCTGGCCGCCACGTCGAGCGACACGGTGCGGTCGCGCGCCATGACCGGCAAGCCCGCCCGCCAGCTGCGCACGGCGTGGACCGAGGCCTGGGAGCGGCCCGATTCTCCCGGCACCCTGCCCATGCCGCTGCAGTTCCTCCTCTACTCCTACGCCAACCGCCGCATCGCCCGCTCGGGCCGGACCGACCTGGTCGGGATGCCCGTCGGCCAGATCGTCAGCCGGATGAACCAGGTCCGCTCGACCAAGGACGTCGTGCTGGACCTGGTCGACGGCTACCTCGACACCCTCGACCGGCTGCAGCGCTCCACCGCCGGCGTCGGCTGAGGACACGGGAGGCGAGAGCATGAGCGAGACGTCGATCCCCAAGGTCACCGTCGAGATCCCCTACGCCCGGACCCTCGGTCCGGTGATCAGCCGGTTCCTCACCGGCCTCCGCGACGGGGAGCTGTGGGCCAACCGCACCGCCTCGGGCCGGGTGCTGTGCCCGCCGTTCGAGTACGACGCGTCCAACGGGCAGGCGGCGGTGGACGACTGGGTGCAGCTCCCGGGCACCGGGAGCGTGACCTCCTGGGCCTGGGTGGCCGAGCCCCTCCGGTACCACCTCCTCCCGCAGCCGTTCGCGTGGTCGCTCATCCGCCTCGACGGGTCCGACATCGATCTGCTCCACGCCGTCGACGCCGGTGACCGCAGCCGCATGTCGACGGGCATGCGCGTCCAGGTCCGGTGGCGACCGCGGGAGGACCGCATCGGCCACATCAAGGACATCGAATGCTTCGAGCCGGCGTGAGGCTCGGGAGGGGATCAGGGCGATGAGCGACGAGCCGGTGAAGATGCTGCACACGGTCGTCTCCCTCGACTACGAGCGGCCGCCGACCCAGGCGGCGCGGGTCTACATGGAGGGGATAAGGAACAAGACGCTCGTCGGGCACCGCTGCTCCGAGTGCGGCCGGACCTACCTGCCGCCCCGCGGGTACTGCCCCGTCTGCGTCGTGCCCACCGGGGAGGCCGACCGGGTCGAGATGTCGGACAACGGGGTGGTCGTGACCTTCACCGTGATCCGGCCCGATCCCAAGGTCTCCAAGTCGCTCACCGAGCGGTCGTGCCGGGGGACGATCATGCTGGACGGCTCGTCCGTCACCACCATGGGCGAGATCAAGGGCGTCGACCCCGAGGCCGTCCGCACCGGCATGCGGGTCCGGGCCATCTGGGCCGACAAGCTCACCGAGGAGGATACGGCCCTCCTCCGCGGCGGCTGGGGAGTGGCCGGCATCCGCGGCTGGGAACCCACCGGGGAGCCGGACGTTCCTGCCGCCGAGGTGCAGAAGATGACCGAGGCGGCGCAGATATGAGAGACGTGGCCGTGGTGGCCTTCTCCCAGTCCCCCTCGCTGCGCCGCCAGACCGACCTGGCGGAGCCGACGATGATCATGCCGGTGGTCCAGGATCTGTACACCCAGACCGGGATGGCGCGCTCGGACATCGACTTCACCTGCTCGGGCAGCGCCGACTATCTGGCCGGGGCCAGCTTCGCCTTCATCCAGGGCCTCGACGGGGTGGGCGCCTGGCCCCCGCTGTCGGAGTCACACGTGGAGATGGACGGGGCCTGGGCC
>DASUHN010000007.1 GCA_036273495.1 Acidimicrobiales bacterium
ATCCCGACCGGCTCACGACCGGCCTGCCGGCCCGAGCGGTGGGCGAGCGGTTGGCGGCGTTCGGGTTTGCCGACACGGACCGGGCCCGCGCCGCTCTGGCCGAGCTCACGCGCGGCCTCACCCGGTCCAGCCGCCTGATGCAGGCGCTGCTCCCCCTCATGCTCGAGTGGCTGTCGCTGGCCCCCAACCCCGATCTCGGCCTGCTCGGGCTGCGCCGGCTGGTCGGATCGTCGGGGACCCGGCGCGAGCGGATGGTCGGGATGTTCCGCGAGTCCCCCGAGACCGCTCGCCGCCTCTGCCTGCTGCTCGGCACCACCCCGCTGGCCCACGACCGGATCAGGCGGGACCCGGCCCTCCTGTCCCGGCTCCTGACCGACGAGGGGCTGGCGGAGCGGAACCGGGGAGAGCTGGCCGACCAGGCGCGCGCCGTCGTCGGGTGGCGCACCGAGCCCCGGCACCGCGCACGGGGCCTGCGGCTGTTCAAGTCCGGCGAGGAGGCCATCGTCATGGCCGCCGACATCCTCGGGCGTGCCGGGGTGGACGAGGTCGGCCGTCGGTTGGCCGAGCTGGCCGAGGCGGTCCTCGAAGCGGCCCTGGCGGCGGTCGACTGTCCCCTCCCCCTGGCCGTGATCGGCATGGGTCGCTTCGGCGGCGCCGAGCTCAGCTACGCCAGCGACCTCGACGTCATGCTGATCACGGGGGATGCCGTTCCCGGGGAAGCGGGCCGCGTCCCCCACGCCGAGGCGGCCGCCATCCAGCTCCTCCGTTTCGTGAACGGGGAGACGCCCGCCCGGCGCATCCACACGCTCGACGCCGACCTCCGCCCCGAGGGACGCGACGGCCTGCTGGCCCGCACGATCGCCGGTTACACCGAGTACTACCGGCGGTGGGCGCAGACGTGGGAGCGTCAGGCGCTGCTGCGGGCCCGGCCGGTGGCGGGCGACGCCGAACTGGGGCGCAGCTTCATGGACCTCGCGGCGGAGATCACCGGCCCGCAGGCAACCGATGACGAGGTGCGCGAGATCAGACGGATGAAGGCGCGCGTCGAGAAGGAGCGCATCCCGCCGGGTCAGGATCCCGACTTCCACCTCAAGCTCGGACGCGGGTCACTGTCCGACGTCGAGTGGACCGTGCAGCTGCTGCAGCTGACCCACCAGGTCCCCGAGCCCGCCACCCTGCCGGCCATCGACGCGCTGGTCGCCAGAGGTGCCCTCGGGGAGGAGGACGCCGGGGCCCTGGCCGAGTCCTACCGCTTCTGCGAGCACGTTCGGAACCGTCTGTTCCTGGTGCAGGGCGCGCCGGGGGACGCCTTCCCGACCGCGTCCGATCGGCTCGCCGTGCTGGCCCGCAGCCTCGACACCTCCCCTTCGGAGCTCCGGGATCATTTCCGGCGTGTTACAAGACGCGCCCGGAGGGTCACGGAACGCCTCTTCTACGGCCAAAACCGCTAGCCACCGCCCTTTCTGCTTCGACCGCCACATCGGCGAGGCGCGACAATGGGGCGGTCAGCGGGACGCGACAGCGTGCAGGGACAGCAGGACGGAGGAGTCAGTGCAGAGTCAGCAGGAGTACGTGCTGAGAACGGTGGAGGAGCGGGGCATCCGCTTCATTCAGCTCTGGTTCACCGACGTTCTCGGGACTCCCAAGAGCTTCAACATCACCCCGGCCGAGCTGGAGAACGCCCTCGACGAGGGCATGACCTTCGACGGCTCGGCGGTGGACGGCTTCAGCCGGGTGCAGGAGAGCGACGTCCTGGCCCGCCCCGACCTCAACACCTTCCAGATCCTCCCGTGGCGCGAGGGGGACCTGGCGGTGGCCCGCGTGTTCTGCGACGTGCTCAACCTCGACGGCACACCGTTCGAGGGCTGCCCCCGCCACGTGCTGCGCCGCACCCTGGAGAAGGCGCGCCACAAGGGCTACTCGTTCTACGCCGCCCCGGAGCTGGAGTACTTCTACTTCGCCTCGGCCCGACCGGACGGAGTGCCCCAGCCCCTGGACACCGGCTCCTACTTCGAGCTGACCGTGGCCGACCTGGCCGGGGACCTGCGCAAGCGCACCGTGCTCACCCTGGAGGAGATGGGCATCCCCGTCGAGTACGCCCAGCACGAGGACGCCCCGTCCCAGCACGAGATCGACCTGCGCCACACCGACGCCCTGACGATGGCGGACACGGTCATGACGGCGCGGCTGGTGGTCAAGGAGATCGCCCAGGAGCGCGGCGTGCACGCCACGTTCATGCCCAAGCCGATGGAGGGCGTCCAGGGCTCGGGCATGCACACCCACTTCTCCCTGTTCGAGGGGGACGTCAACGCCTTCCACGACCCCGGTGACCCGCACAACCTGTCGAAGGCGGCGCAGGGGTTCATCGCCGGCCTGTTGCGTCACGCCCCCGCCATCACCGCCATCACCAACCAGTGGGTGAACTCCTACAAGCGGCTGGTCGCGGGCTACGAGGCGCCGGTATACGTGTCGTGGGCGCGCAACAACCGCTCGGCGCTGGTGCGGGTGCCGTTCGCCAAGCGGGGAAAGCCCGAGTCGACGCGCATCGAGTACCGCTCGCCGGACCCGGCCTGCAATCCCTACCTGGCGTTCGCCGTGGTGCTGGCGGCCGGGCTCGACGGTATCGACGAGGGCTACGACCTGCCCCCCGAGGCCGCCACCAACCTCTACGCCATGAGCCCCGCCGAGCTGGCGGCGGAGGGCATCGGACCGCTCCCCGGCAGCCTGGCCGACGCCTTGAACCTGATGGAGAGCTCGGAGCTGGTGGCCGAGACCCTCGGGGAGCACGTCTTCGAGTGGTTCATCCGCAACAAGCGCGCCGAGTGGGCCGACTACAAGGCCCACGTGAGCCGCTTCGAGCTCGACCGCTACCTCCCCCGGCTGTAGGCGCCACTAATGGAGCCGCTCCTCGTCTTCCCCGACCCGCCGCCGGCCGACCTCGTGCTGGTTCTCGACCGGGCCGGCTACCCGTGGAAGGCGGTGAACGAGACCTCGGCCCGCAACGAGCCCGACGACGGGTGGGCGGGCGCCATCGTGTGCGACTGGGAGAGCGGGGGCGGGGAGGAGGCCTTTGCCCTGTGCCGGGCGCTGCGCAAGCGCGACGTGCCCCTCGAGCCCTTGCTGCTGGTCGTCGACCCCGCCCGGCTGGAGAACCTGGAGCTGCGCGAGGACCTGTTCGACGACTTCATCTGCGCCCCGCTGCGGGCCGAGGAGGTCGAGGCGCGCCTCAAGCACCTCTTCTGGCGCACCGGACGCGGCCTGCGCCCCGAGCTGGTCGAGTACGGGCCGCTGGTCCTGAACCTCGAGACGTACCAGGCGTCGGTCGGTGGCCGCGCCCTCGACCTCACCTACATGGAATACGAGCTGTTGCGCTTCCTCGCCACCCACCCGGGGCGCGTGTTCACGCGCGAGACGCTGCTGTCGCGGGTGTGGGGCTACGAGTACTACGGGGGGGCCAGGACCGTCGACGTGCACGTCCGGCGCCTGCGGGCCAAGCTCGGCGAGGAGAACGCCGCTCTCATCTCGACGGTACGCTCCGTCGGCTACCGCTTCGGCCAGCCCCGCTGGCCCGCGTGACCGGCGCCGGCTTGTAGGCCCACGCCTCCACCTCGACCAGGGCGCCCAGCGGCAACCCAGCCACCGCCACGGCCGAGCGGGCGGGGCGGTGGTCACCGAAGGCCTCGACGTACGCCTCGTTCATGCCGGCGTAGTCGCTCATGTGGGTGAGATAGACCGTCGTCTTCACCACGTCCGCCAGCGTGGCGCCCTCGGACTCGAGGAGGGCGGCCAGGTTGGCCAGGGCCTGGGTGAGCTGGCCCTGCAGTGCGCCGTCGGCCAGGCGCCCCTCGGACAGGCCGATCTGGCCCGAGCACACCAGCCAGTCACCGGCCCGCACGATCGGGGTGTAGGGACCGACCGGGCCGCCCCCGCCGCTGCTCATCTCGGCGCCACCCGGGCACAGGGCCAACGCTCCGGCAGCCCCGCCGCCAGCCACGCCGCCCCCGCCACCGCGGCGAACACCGCGTCCGACCCGTTCACCGGTTCCCCGTCCCCCTCGGCCACGTCCACCTCGATCCCCGGAGTGTCCTTGGCCCGCAGTATGCCGAACGAACGGATGGTCAGGTCGTGGACCAGGCCGGCGCCGTCGACGGCTATCGCTTCGCTGCGCACCCAACCCAGGGCCATGTGGGCCGCCCCCACGCAGTAGGAGCGCAGGACCACCGGGTCGAGGGGCGCCCCGCACCCCACCCGTACGCGCACGCCGGCGTCGTCCACCTCGGCCTCGGCCTCGGCCACATCGGCCGAGCGCACGGTGACCGTTCCGCTCCCCCGCCGGCGGGCGTCGAGGACGCCCAGGAGCACGGCGGCCTCCGCCCATCCCGCCGCCCGGGCCGCCGCCGAGGTCGGGGGCCCGGGTGCATCGACCTCCTCCACCACCAACCCGGGGGCCACCGACCTGATGGCGGCGGCGATCCCGTCGGTGCGCACGACCCGGACGATCCCGGTGCCGTCCTCCCGGACGCCCGCCGCCAGAGGGGGGCGCTTGGGCCCGAGGCGGACCACGTCCTCCCGGGACAGCAGCACCCGCACCGGCCGGCCGTGCTCGTCGGCCAGGCTCCGGGCCACCGCCGGCGCCACCGAGGCCACCTTCCCCCCGAACGCCCCGCCGTTGGCCAGGGGGGTGGCCGGCTCCCCGCCCGGCACACACCAGGAGGCGTCGGTCTCCAGGTAGCCGGGCTCTACCCAGGTGGTGGCCAGCCGGAGGGCCCAGTCCCCCTCCGGGACGGTCACGGGCCAGCTCACCTCCAGGGTGCTGTGCCGGCCCTGGACCTTGCCCGCCCGGGCCCGGGCCTCGGACAGGCTCTCCCCCACCACCCACCCTCCGGCGGGGTCGGGCACCGCCACCAGGGCGTCCGGAGGGGCGGAGTCGTCCGAGAAGCCGCCGCCACCCAGCGCCACCACCGCGCCCACCAGCTGATGGGTACGGCCCTCGAGGCCGGCCCGGTGGGCGGCGGCTTCGAGGTCGCGTTGGTGCCGAGACGCGGCCGGGCCCGAGCCGGCGCCGGTGGCCAGCTCGGCCGCCTCGAGGATGGTCCGCCACCCCGTGCAGCGACAGAGGTGGGCCAGGAGGGCGGAGGAGGTGGCTTCGGCCGAGACCGGGCCGCGCTGCTCGAGGCCGGCCAGGCGCATGATGATGCCCGGGGTGCAGAACCCGCACTGGCTGGCACCGGCGGCGGTGAAGGCGTCGGCCCATCGATCCCGTACCCCGGGGTCGAGGCCGTCGACGGTGGTGACGGTGCGCCCCGCCACCCGGCGGGCCGGGGTCACGCAGGCCACCCGGGGGGCGCCGTCGACCCAGACCGTGCAGCAGCCGCACTGGCCCTGGGGGGAGCAGCCGTCCTTGGGGGACCGCACCTGCAGCCGGTCGCGCAGGACCTCGAGGAGCGAGGCGCCGTCGTCGGGGGCCTCGACGGGGCGCCCGTCGAGGACGAAGGAGAGGGTCAGCCGATCAGCTGAACGAGCTGCCGCAGCCGCAGGTGCGCTGGGCGTTGGGGTTGGAGATGTGGAACCCCGCCCCCTGGAGGCCGTCCTTGTAGTCGAGGATCGACCCGTTGAGCAGCTCGGCCGACGCCGCGTCGACGATCACCCTCACCCCTCCGAACTCCCGGGCGATGTCGTCGTCGGCCACCTCGGTGTCGAAGAACATCTCGTAGGAGTAGCCGGAGCACCCGCCGGGACGGACGGCGACGCGCAGAGCCAGGCCCTCCTCACCCTCCTTGGCGATCAACTCGGCCACCTTGGCCATGGCGTTGTCGCTCAGGCTGATGGGCGCCGGCTTCTTGCCGATCTTGACGGCGCTGATCGTGGTCACGGTCACACTCCTTGCGGGTTTCCCGGAGCTCCAGACATCAATGCTACCGGACCGCCTCCACCACCTCGGCCCGGCAGGGGCGGTTGTCCTCGAGGGTGGCGAACTCGACCACCCGGCCATTACCGACCAACTCGGCCACCCCTTCGACTATTCCCCGGTGGAGGTGGCAGACGACGTCGGGGTGGGCCTCGGCCAGGTCCCGGAACGGGCAGTTGGCGAACAGCATCTCGACCCGGGCGCCCACCGGCGCCCCGAGGATCGGCTCGAAGCCCAGCCGCTCCATGGCGGCACGGAGGGCCTCCACGCAGGCCGGGCGGGCGCCCCGGCCTCGGCCGCTCCGTTGCGAGGCGGCCAGGCGCCGGCCCTCGGTCCGCCCCACCGCCGCCACCGCCTCGGGATCCAGGCCCCCGCGCGGGCTCCTGGCGCCGGCCAGCTGGGCCAGCAGCTCCGCCAGCAGCTGGTAGGACGGCGGGTCGAGGTCGACGCCGGGGGCGCCCGGGGTCGGGCGGTAGCGGTGCTGGGGGCGGCCCACCGTGCCCCGGCTGTCCATCTCCACCTCGAGGAGACCCGCCTCCCGCATCCGCTCCAGGTGGGGCCGGACGGTGTTGGGGTGCAGGGCCATCCGCTCGGCCAGGTCCGACGTGGACAGCGGGACCGGGCTGGCCCGGAGCTCGGCGTAAAGGGCGAAGCGGGTGTCGTCCCCCAGGGCCTTGTACACGGCCAACCGGTCCGCTTGGTCCATCGGACCCAAATACTACCGGTGGGCGCCGGTAGAATTCCTCCCGGAATGGCAGATGCCCCCAACGTCGAGCAGGTCCGGGAGGCGCTGACCCGCGTCATCGACCCCGAGTTGGGGGACAACATCGTCGACCTCGGGATGGTGCGGAATGTCGCCGTCTCGGCGCGGGGGGAGGCCACCGTCACCGTGGCGCTGACCGTCGCCGGGTGTCCCCTGCGCTCCCAGATCGACCGGGACGTGCGCGACCGGGTAGCCGCCCTCCCCGGCATCACGGCGGTCGACGTCGAGATGGGCGAGATGACCCGGCCCGAGCGAGCCGCCCTCATGGACCGGGCCCGGCGCCAGGCCCGCGAGCGGGCCCCGCTTACCGACATTCCGGCCTCGGCCCGCGTGGTGGCGATCGCGTCGGGCAAGGGCGGCGTCGGCAAGTCCTCGGTCACGGTGAACCTGGCCACCGCGATAGCGGGGCGAGGCTTCACCGTCGGTGTGCTCGACGCCGACATCTGGGGCTTCTCGGTGCCGCGCATGCTCGGGCTGGAGGGCCGGATCCCGGCGCGCGACCGCAAGATGGTCCCACTCGAGCGCCACGTCGGCGCCGGCCTGCTCAAGGTCGTCTCGATGGGCTTCCTGTCCAACGAGGACGAGGCGATCATGTGGCGGGGGCTCATCCTCAACCGGGCTCTGCAGCACTTCCTCGAGGACGTGGCCTGGGGCGCCCTCGACTACCTGCTGATCGACATGCCTCCGGGCACCGGTGACATCCAGATGGGGCTGGCGCGCATGCTGCCGCGCGCCGAGATGGTGATCGTCACCACGCCGGCGCTCGCCGCGCAGAAGGTGGCGGCCCGCGCCGCCGACATGGCCCGGCGCGGTCATCTGCGCGTGGCCGGCGTCATCGAGAACATGAGTGCGTTCGTCTGCGACCACGGGACCAGCTACCCCCTGTTCGGCGTCGGCGGCGGGGAGCGGCTGGCCTCCGAGGTCGGCACGACCCTGCTCGGCAGCATTCCTCTCGACCCGGAGGTGGTGGCCGGCGGGGACCCGGGGAGCCCGGTCGTGCTGTCCGGTTCGTCCGAATCGCCGGTCGTCGCCGCCTTCGAGGCGGTGGCGGAGCGCATGGTCACCGACGTGATGCCGGTGGTCGAGCTGGCCGGGTGCACGGCCCGGATGTTGGAGAACGTCGAGGCGGCGGTGGCCGCCGGCTCCTCTCCCCGCGCCGGCAAGTAGCGGATTCGCGCTCGCGCCGGGCGCCACCCCTCATGACAAACTGACCGTCTTGGCCCCTGGACGCGACGACCCGGGACCGGCGGAACGGACGGACGCGCCCGAGGGCGAAGCCACTCGCCTATACCTGCTGGCCCGGGCCCTGGGAGAGACCCTCACCGCCGCCGAGGTCGCGTCGGTCGTCTTCGAGGAGGCCCTCGAGGATCTGGGCGCGGCGTCGGTCGGTCTGTGGCTGCGGGAGACCGACGACGTGATCCGCTTCGCGGGCGGGGCGGGCTACGAGCGCGGGAAGGGACCCGACGCGGTCGGGGACATAACCCTCGACTCCGACCTGCCTGCGGCCGTATGTCTGCGCTCCGGTCAGATCGTCAGCTACGGGAACTCCGACGAGCGTGACGCCCGCTGGCCCGAGCTGATCGGGCTACCCGTCGCCTCGCAGGCCGTGGCGGTGGTGCCGCTGGTCGCGCCCCGCGGGCGGCGCACGGGTGCATTGCACATCGGCTGGCCCGAGCCCCGCCAGAACTTCCACCCCGACGAGGACCTGCTGCGCGCCATCGGCGACCTGACGGCCAGCGCCCTCGAGCGCGCCCGCCTCTACGAGGGGGAGCGCCGGGCCCGCGAGACGTTGGAGTTCCTCAACCAGGCCACCCGGCTGATGGTGAGCGCTCTGGACCCCGACGAGATCGTGCGGGCCATCGTCCGGCTGGCCGTGCCCCACCTGGCGCAGTGGTGCGCGGTGTACGTCGCCGAGGACAAGCAGCTCCATCGGGTGGCGATCGAGTTTGCCGCCGACCCCGACCTCGCCGACGACCTACGGGAGGCGCCACCGGTGCCCATCGACGCCGACATTTCGCTGGCCGAGGCCTTCCGCAGCGGCCGGACGATCGAGTTGAGCACCGTCAGCCCCGACGAGGTGTACCGCACCTACCCCCGCGACACGGCGGAGAAGCTCCTGGCCCTGCCCGGCGGCCCGTGGTCGGGCCTGGTCCTCCCGGTCCAGGCGAGCGGGGAGGTGATCGGGGTGATGAGCCTGCTCTCCCACAGCTGGCGGGGCCGGCCCTCCAGCGAGGCCCGCTACGCGTCGGAAGGGCTGGCGGCCCGGGCCGGGGTGGCCCTCCGCAATGCCCAGCGCTACCGCGAGCAGGTCGACAACGTCATGCTGCTCACCGCCGCCCTCCTGCCCGAGAGCGTGCCGCGTCTGCCCGGGTTGACCTTCGCCGCCCGGTACGCCCCCGCGTCAGGAGGGGTGAGCGGGGACTGGTACGAGGCGGAGTCGCTGCCCCGGGGCCCGGTGTTGGTGGGCATAGGCGACGCCTCCGGTCACGGCGTTCCCGCCGCCGCCACCATGGCCCACGTGCGCAACGCCGCCCGGGGGCTGGCGGTGGCCGGGATACCGCCCGGCCGGATGATGGAGCACCTGTCGGCGCTGCCCATGGGCGGTCCCGACCGGATGGCCACCTCCGTGTACGGGCTGCTCGATCCGGTGACCGGTGCAGGGGTCTGGGCCAACGCCGGGCACCCTCCGCCGATCGAGGTCCGCCCCGACGGGACGGTGACCCGGCTGGAGATGAGGCACGGACCGCCCCTCGGCACCGGCTCCACCGGCTACCCCGAGACGAGGGCCGACGTGCCCGCCGGCGGCAAGATCGTGCTCTATACCGACGGCCTGTTCGAGCGCCGGGGGGAGGATCCGATGCTCGGCATCCAGCGCCTGGTCGACGTGGTGGCGGGGGTGGCCCGCTCCTCGGCCGAGGACGTGGCCGACGCCCTGGTGGCGGCCCGCCCCGGGGGGGAGGACGACGACGCCTGCGTCCTCGTTATCGCGCGCTAGAGGACCAGGGCGTCCGCCGGGCGTCGGGGCGTCATCAGCACCACCTCGAAGGAGGCGCCGTCCCCGGTCCCGTCGTAGGCCACCCGTCCGCCCATGGCCTCCACCAGTCCCTTGACCAGGAACAGGCCGAGCCCGGTGCCCAGGCCGACCCGGCCGCTGCGCTGGTGACGGGTCAGGGTGTGCACCCGGCTGAACAGGACCGGCTCCACCGCCGCCCCCACCCCCGGGCCGTGGTCGACCACCTTCAGGCTCACCTGCCCGTTGCCGCCGTCGGCGGCGGTCCGGCCGGCCTCGATCACGACCGGAGGAGCGCCGTGCTCGAAGGCGTTGGCCACCAGGTTGGCCACCACCTGCTCGAGGCGCCGGGGGTCGGCCATGACCGACACGCCGGGATCGACCCGGATCACGACCTGGGCGGCGATGTCCTGGGTGGGATCCACGGTGTCGAGCGCGGCCTGCACCACCTGGAGCAGGTCGACCGGCCGCGGTGACAGGAGCAGCGAGCTCGCCTCCAGGCGGCTGACGTCGTAGAGGTCGTCGGCCAGCCGGGAGATGCGCTCGGCCTGGCGGCGGATGGCCTCCCCCATGCGCCGGATGCGCGGGCCGTTGAGCTCCTGGCCCATGGTCTCGAGGGTGGCCCCCATTCCCACGATCGTGGAGAGGGGGTTGCGCAGGTCGTGGGTGACGAGGGCCAGGAACTCGTTCTTCTCAGCCTCGAGGGCGTGCAGCGCGGTCGTGTCCCGGGCCACACCCTGGAACCCGACGATGTGCTCGTCCTCGTAGCGGGGCAGGACCCGCACCGCCAGCACCCGGCGCACCCCGTCGGGCCGCCGGACCGCCACCTCGAACGGACCCGCCGCCCCCAACCCCGGCGTGAGGGCGTCGAGCGACAGGCCTGACTCCTCCTCGGGAAGCAGGTCGGTGAGCAGCACACCGTCGAGCTCCTCGAGATCGCGGCCGACGATCAGGGCGAAGGCGGCGTTCGCGTAGGACAGCCGCCCGTCAAGATCCACCTCCCAGACGCCGTCGGAGGAGTGCTCGACGACGTGGGCGTAGCGGGCGCTGGCTGCCTCCTCCCGCTTGACCACCGCCGACCAGTAGCCGGTGGCCAGGGCGTCGATCAGGCGGTCCATGGCCGGCAGCACCCGCGTGAGCAGCAGCGAAAGCGCCAGCCCCCACCGCTGTCCCCTCTCCTCGGCCAGCTCCACCGCCGTCTGCACGACCAGGTCCCGGGAGATCCGCAGGACCATCAGCAGCTGGGGCAACGGGGATTGGGCCCAGGCCGCCGCCGCCCCCACTTCCTGGAGGTCGTCGACCAGAGCCTCGTCCACCTCGGCGCCGTGGCCGGTGACCGCCAGGATGGCCTCGAACCGGCTCTTGGCCTGGTTGATGAACCGGACCCTCTCGGACAGAGACCAGCTCCGCGCCTCGGGGATGGCGGTGGCGAAGATGTCGAACGCCCGCCGGGCCATGTCCTCCGAGCGCCCGTCGAGGTCGTCGAGCAGGGCCTGGGGATCCGGGTCGTCGGCCTCCAGGTCGAGGAGGTTGCCCGCCCCGAAGTCGGCGTTGCGAGCCAGGAAGGCCTTCAGGTCGACCAGCTGGAAGAGGGGCTCGGTGGCCCGGGCCAGGGCCTCATGGGGTGGGCCGTCGACGACCGACGCGGACAAGAACCGCGCCGCCACGAGAGCAAGCACCGCGTCGGCCGGGAGGTCGAGCACCCGCGCTGCCTCGTCCAACGCCAGAAGAGTCCGGCTGGTGCCGCGCTCGGCCATTCCCTGACTTTTCTACCAGTTGGCCCTAGTTCCTCCTGCGATGCTGGTTCTTCCTGAGCTGCATCCCAGATCCTTCCGGTTTTGCGGCCCCGGAACTGCTCGTCTTGCCGTCCGCGGATCCGGCCTGGCCGTCAGCGGTTACGGACCGACACCAGCTCCTTGACCGGGAAGGCCGGGATCTGTCCCACCGTCCGCAGGCCCGCCAACGTGCCGGTCTGACCCGCCAGCGACCACCGGGCCGTCCACCTCTCGTAGACCGTGACCGCGTAGCTCCCGGTGTCCGACCACACGTGGGTGATGGTCCCGTCCGGGTAGGGCGCCCCGGTCGAGTCGAACGGGCCCTGGAGCGGCGTCCCGTCCCCCCAGTCGACCCAGAACTGCCCCGACGCCTGGATCTGGAGCGCCCCCGCCCCGGTCGGATCGTTGAAGACCTGGGCCATGGTCCCGCCGGTCTCGAGGTAGGCGGTCTTCCCCGTCACGGCATACCCCGGCCGGATCCGGGGCGCCGGCTTCACCAGAGCGTTCTCCCCCTGGCTCGACCAGAACTGGGCGGCTATGGCAGCGGGAGCCGCCGGCCCCGCCGGTGCCGCCGGCGCTCCCTGGCACATCGGCCACTGCGGCGTCAGCTGAGGCAGCCGCAGCGCATTCGCCGCCGTCAGGCTCGCCTGGTCCTGAGGGGTGGCCACGTAGACGACCGTCGTTCCGATGCAGAACTGTCCCGCCTGCATGATCAGGCTCGGCAGATACACCGGAAAGAGCACAGCTTGTCGTCTCCCGTGGTTGACAGCCGCGACGACCGAGTGGCCTGGCGAAGCAGCTTGTTGCCCACCAGAAACCAGGAAGTCGACAGCACTTCCATTCGCATTCTCGTCGACGTTGATGTCTGCCCTGCCGGCTGCCCACACGATGCCGCTGAGGATGGCGAGTTGCGCAACTCCGATTAAGACGGCGACCCCGCTGCGCAAGGATCGGCCGGTCGTGCGCCGGCGGAGTTGTATCCCGCTACCGCTATCACCCATCCGGTCGGGTTGATGTGCTGCGGATCGTTCTCCGCGGTCGCGTGAGTCAACTCGATGTAGGAAACGTGACTGGGGGGCGGATGCACTGCAACTGCGGAAAAGTCGCGAGTGGCGCTCACAAACACGCATGATGAACTCCCCGAGATCACTTGAAGAACATGATCAGAGATGGCCCCTGGGCTCGCCTTGTAGTTGGGCAAGCCGGCTCTGATCTGAGCCAACCAAGAGTTGGTTTGAGTCTGAAACT
>DASUHN010000008.1 GCA_036273495.1 Acidimicrobiales bacterium
CCTGGTCCGAGGTGCCGCGGAGCTGATGGCCTACGAGACCCTGCTGGTGGAGCGCGAGGGTGCGGTCGGCTGGCTGGTGTTCGACCGGCCCGAGGCGGGCAACGCCATGGACGCCCGCATGCTGGCCGAGCTGGAGAGGGCGTGGGCGGAGCTCGACGCCGACCCTCGGGTCCGGGTGATCGTGAACACCGGCAACGGAAGGGCGTTCCAGACCGGTCTCGACGTGGTGCAGCTGAACCGGGAGCGCGACGCGCTCCGCGAGCAGTCCCGGCGCACCCGCGACGCCACCCTGCGGTTGACGGCGTGGCACAACCAGGTGGGCAAGCCGGTGATCGCCGCGGTCAACGGGGTGTGCGCCGGTGGCGGGCTGCACTTCGTGGCCGACGCCGACGTGGTGATCGCCGCCTCGGACGCCGAGTTCCTCGACCCGCACGTGTCGGTCGGTCAGGTCAGCGCCTACGAGGTGATCGGTCTGGCCCGGCGCATGCCGTTCGAGACGGTGATGCGCATGGCTCTGGCGGGGCGGAGCGAGCGGGTGTCGGCCGCCCGGGCCTACCAGGTCGGCATGGTGAGCCAGGTGGTGGACCCGCCGGAGCGGTTGCGCGCCGAGGCCCGCGCTCTGGCGGAGACCATCGCCCGTGAGGACCCGGCCGCCCTGCGAGCCACCAAACAGGCGCTGTGGAGCGCCCTCGAGAGCTGAGGAGACAACGTGAGCTACAGCGCCCTCGAGTTCCTGAAGGTGGAGCGGGACGGGCCCGTGGGGTGGCTGATCAACAACCGCCCGGAGCGCCTCAACGCCATGAATGCGGGCATGCGCGACGAGTTTGCCGTGGCGTGGCGGGAGCTGGACGCCGACCCGGAGGTCCGGGTGATCGTCCACACCGGGGAGGGCAAGGCCTTCCAGACGGGCGTGGACGTGGTCGAGATCGCGTCCGACGGGGTGGGGATGGAGCGCTACCGGGAGTCGGTCGAGCGCTTCGACCTCCATTTCACGGCCTGGCACCAGAGGGTGGACAAGCCGGTCATCACCGCCGTCAACGGCATCTGCGCCGGCGGGGGGTTCCACTGGGTGGCCGACGCCGACATCGTGATCGCCGCCTCCGACGCCCAGTTCTTCGATCCCCACGTGTCGGTCGGCCAGGTCGTCGCCCTCGAAGCCATCGGCCTGGCGCGCAAGATCCCGTTCGAGGCGGTGATGCGCATGGCCCTCGTGGGGCGCCACGAACGGCTGTCGTCCCAGCGCGCGCTCGAGCTCGGGATGATCAGTCAGATCGTGGACCCGCCCGAGCGGCTGCGCGCCGAGGCCCAGGCCCTGGCGGAGCGGATCGCCCGCAACTCCCCGGCGGCCATGCGCGCCACCAAGCGGGCCCTGTGGGGTGCCCTCGAGGCGGGCCTGACCGAGGCGTGCCGCCAGGGGGCCCGGCACCTGGTGTCGATGTGGGGCCATCCTGACCAGGAGGAGGGGCCGCGTGCGTTCGCCGAGAAGCGGGAGCCGGCGTGGCAGCCCCTCGAGGCCGAGGGTTAGAGGGCCTGCTCGCGCAGCACGTACTTCATGACCTTGCCGCTCGGCGTGAGCGGGAAGGAGTCCACCAGCCGCACGGTGCGGGGCACCTTGTAGTTGGCCATGTGGTCGCGGCACCAGGCGACCAGCTCCTCCTCCGCGACGTCGGCGCCGGCGCGGGGGATGACGAAGGCGGCCCCGACCTCACCGAGGCGGTGGTCGGCCACCCCGATGACCGCCACCTGGGCCACGGCCGGGTGCTGCAGCATGATCCCCTCGATCTCGGCCGGATAGGCGTTGAAGCCTCCGACGATGAACATGTCCTTCTTCCGGTCGGTGATGCGGAGGTTGCCGTCGTCGTCGACGAAGCCGATGTCACCCGTGCGCAGCCACCCGTCGGCGTCGACCGCCTCGGCGGTGGCCTCGGGATCGGCGAAGTACTCCTTCATCACGTTGAAGCCCCGGACCAGGATCTCCCCGGTTCCCCCGGCGCCGGTCCCGTCGGCGCCGGTACCGTCGATCGTCACCTCGACCCCGGGCAGGGGCCTGCCCACCGTGTGCGCCACCACCTCGGGTGGATCGTCGTGACGGCACATGCTCACGGTGCCCGTGGTCTCGGTCAGCCCGTAACCCGTCACCACGGTCTCGAACCGGAGCTCGGCGCGCATCCGGCGCACGACCTCGACCGGCACGATGGCCGCACCCGTCACCGACAGGCGCAGGCTGGACAGGTCGAAGGAGGCGAGGTCGGGGTGCTCCAGGATCGACTGGAACACGGTCGGGGGCCCCGGCAGCACCGTCACCCGCTCCCTCGCCACGTCCGCCATCACCGCGCTCACGTCGAACACGGCGTGGGGTCTCAGCGTGGCGCCGGAGAGGAGACAGGTCAGGATCACGGACTTGAGCCCGGATGTGTGGAAGAAGGGGTAGACGCTGAGGTAGCGGTCGCCGCGGCGCAGGCCGACCAGCTCGGACCAGGCCAGGTAGGTCCGCACGCTGGCCCCGTGGGTGAGCACGGCGCCCTTGGGCCGGCCCGTGGTTCCGGAGGTGAAGATGATGTCGGAGGGGTCCTCCGGGCGCACCGCCTCCTCGCGGGCGCGCACCGTCGCGGCGTCGACGGCCCCGCCCCGCCCGAGGAGCTGCTCCCACGTCACAGCTCCGGCCCGCGCCGGGCCGTGGAGCACCACGGTGCGGTCGAGGGCGTCGAGCCCCGGGACGGCTTCGATCAGGGCCAGGAGGTCGGTGCCGAGCAGGTCGGTGGTGCCGAGCAGGACCCGGGCCCCCGACGTGCGCAGGACGTGGCCCGCCTCCTCCCCCTTGAAGCGGGTGTTGAGGGGGACCAGCACGCCACCGGCCGCGTAGACGGAAAAGCTGGCCACCATCCACTCCAGGCTGTTCGGCGCCCAGATGGCCACCCGGTCCCCGGGCTGCACGCCGGTGGCGACGAGGGCCCGGGCGGCGTCGTCCACCAGCCCGGCCAGCTCGGCGAACGAAACCCGGCGCCCGCGTTCGACCACGGCCTCCTCGGCGCCGTAGGCGGTGGCGGCGCGCCGCAGGGCGGCGGGAATGGTCTCCGGATGTGCGTGCGGACCGCCCATAGATCGCCGGATACGTTATGAGACCCTTGGACGACGTACGCGTGCTCGAGCTGTCCACCGGGATAGCCGGCGCCTACTGCGCCAAGCTGCTCACCGACGCCGGTACCGACACGGTGAAGGTCGAGCCCGCCGGCGGGGATCCGCTCCGGGCCGAGGGCTCCGGGGCGCTGTTCGCCTTCCTCAACGCCGCCAAGCGGTCGGTGCTCGCCGGGTCCGACCGGTTGCTGGCGGGCGCCGACGTGGTGGTGGCCGACCGGCCCCTGGACACGGCCGCCCTGTGGCGGGCCAATCCGGCTCTCGTGGTGGTGACCATCACGCCCTTCGGTTGCGGCGGGCCGTGGGTCGGCCGCCCCGCCACCGAGTTCACGATGCAGGCGGCGTGCGGCTCCATCGGTCAACGGGGCCTTCCCGAGGAGCCCCCGCTGGCCGCCGGGGGCCGGATCGGGGAGTGGATGGCGGGCACCTATGCCGCCGTGGCGGCTCTGGCGGCGCTGCGGGAGGCGGAGCGGTGCGGCCACGGGGAACACGTCGACGTGGCGACCTTCGACTGCATGGCCGTCACCATGGTCACCTACCCGTCGGTATTCGCCTCGTTTGCCGGCTGGCCCAGGCAGGCGGGGACGGGACGGACCGTCGAGGTGCCGTCGGTCGAGCCGTGCGCCGACGGCTACGTCGTGTTCACGACCAACTCGGCCCAGCAGTTCGAGGACTTCCTGGTCCTGATCGGCAGGGAGGACTGGCTGGCCGACGAGGAGCTGCGGGCCGTCCACCGCCGCTTCTCCCGCCGGCGCGAGTTCCTGGAGGCGGTCCACAAGTTCACCCTGCCCCGCACATCCGACGAGCTGCTGGAGGCCGCCTCCCTCCTGCGCATCCCGAGCGGGCCGGTGCTCGACGCCCCCGGGATCCTGGAGTGCGACCACTTCCGCGCCCGGGGCGTGCTCCAGCCGGCGGCGTCCGGGGCGTTCGTCCAGCCCCGCCCGCCGTACCGGATGGAGGACGGCCCCGCCCCGGCTGCCGGGCCCGTTCCCGAGGTCGGCGAGCACGACGGGGCGCCGAGCTGGCCGGCCCGGCCCGGGCGGGGTGCCGGCACGTGGCGCCTGCCCCTCGAGGGCCTGCGGGTGATCGACTGCACGGCGTGGTGGGCGGGACCGTCCGCCCCCTGCGCCCTGGGCGCGCTCGGTGCCGACGTGGTGAAGGTGGAGTCGACCGCACGCGCCGACGGCATGCGCTTCTCGTCGGTGAAGCGGCCCCCGGAGGACTCGTGGTGGGAGTGGAGCGCCCTGTTCCACGCGGTCAACGTGAACAAGCGCGGCGTCACCGTCGACCTCGGGGTGCCGGCGGGACGGGAGGTGTTCCTCGACCTGCTCCGTTCCGCCGACGTTCTGATCGAGAACTACACCCCGCGCGTCATGGAGAACTTCGGGCTGGGCTGGGAGGAGGTCCGGGCCGTGAACCCGGACCTGGTCATGGTCCGGATGCCGGCGTTCGGGCTGGACGGGCCGTGGCGGGACCGGACCGGCTTTGCCCAGACGATGGAGTGCGTATCGGGGATGGCGTGGCGCACCGGCTTCCCGGACGGGCCGCCCGTCCTCGTGCGGGGGGCATGCGATCCGCTGGCCGGGATGCACGCCGTGTTCGCCACCCTGCTGGCCCTGCGCCGCCGCGCCGGCGATGGTCACGGATCGCTGGTCGAGTCGGTCATGGTGGAGGCGGCGCTCAACGCCGCGGCCGAGCAGCTCGTCGAGCACTCGTCGTCGGGCCGGGTCCTGGTGCGGGAGGGGAACCGTGGTCCCGGGGCGCCCCAGGGCGTCTACCGCTGCGCCGGCGAGGACCGCTGGGTGGCGGTGGCGGTGGAGGACGACGGTCAGTGGGCCGCTCTGGTGGCCGTGCTGGGCTCGCCGCCGTGGTCCGAGGATCCGGACCTTGCCACGGCTGCGGGGCGGCGCCACGCCCACGACGACATCGACGGCCGGCTCTCGTCCTGGTGCGCCGGGCTCGATGCCGACGAGGTGGCCGAGCGTCTGGTGACGGCCGGCGTGCCGGCGGCCACGGTGATAGTCCCCCGCGAGGTGGCGCAGAACCCCCAGCTGCGCCATCGGGCCCTGTTCGAGACGGAGAACCACCCCGTGACGGGCGCCCACGAGGTGCCGACCATGCCGTTCCGCTTCGGGCGGGTCGGGGCCTGGCTGCACCGGGTGTCGCCGACCCTCGGCCAGCACAACGACGAGGTGCTCTCCGAGGCCGGGTACTCGTCCGAACAGGTCGCCGCGCTCCGTACCGCAGGAGTGGTCGGGGAGCGCCTGGCCGGATACTGACGGATAGGGAGGGTGAGATGACGCGGCTCGACGAAGAGGTGTACTGGGATCCCTTCGACACCCGGTTGGACACGGAGCCGTACGACACGTGGCGGCGGATGCGCGACGAGGCGCCGGTGTACCGCAACGAGCGCTTCGACTTCTTTGCCCTCAGCCGCTTCGCCGACGTCAACGCCGCCCACCGGGATCCGGCCACCTTTCTCTCGGGCCGCGGAACGGTGCTCGAGCTGATGGGCCACCAGCTCGACCAGCAGCCCGGGATGATGATCTTCATGGACCCGCCGCAGCACGACTCGCTGCGGGCGCTGGTGTCGCGTGCCTTCACACCCCGTCGGGTGGGGGCCCTCGAGGAGCGGGTGCGCGCCGTCTGCCGGGAGCACCTCGACCCCCAGGTCGGGGGGGAGGGCTTCGACTACCTGCAGGATTTCGGCGCCCAGCTCCCGTCCAAGATCATCTCCTCCCTGCTCGGCGTTCCCGACGCTGACCGTCCGCGCGTCCTCGAGCTGATCGACACCGTCTTCTACATCGAGCCGGAAGTGGGGATGATCAACGACGTCTCGCTCGGCGCCCAGATCGAGCTCAACGCCTATCTCCAGGCCCAGCTGGCCGAGCGCCGGGCGCGCCCGCGCGACGACCTGTTGACCGCGCTCGTCGAGGCGGAGCTGAGCCAGGAGGACGGTGCCTACCGACGGCTGAACGACGTGGAGGGCGCAGGCTTCGCCAATCTTCTGGTGAGCGCGGGGACCGAGACCGTGGCCCGCCTGCTCGGATGGGCGGCGGTCGTCCTCGACGCCCATCCCGACCAGCGCGACGAGCTGGCCCGGGACCCGTCCCTGATCCCAAACACGGTGGAGGAGCTGCTCCGCTTCGAGGCGCCCTCCCCGGTGCAGGGACGGTGGACCTCCGGCCCCGTCGAGCTGCACGGGGAGCTCATCCCGCCCGACTCGAAGGTGCTGCTGCTGACCGGGTCCGCCGGCCGCGACGAGCGCGCCTACCCCGACCCCGACCACTTCGACATCCACCGCCGCTTCGACCAGCACGTCTCGTTCGGCATCGGGCCCCACTTCTGCCTCGGGGCCGCGCTGGCGAGGTTGGAGGGGCGGGTGGCGCTGGAGGAGACCTTGGCCCGCTTCCCGCGCTGGGAGGTCGACCACGAGCGGGCCGTGCGCCTCCACACCAGCACCGTGCGCGGCTACAAGCAGGTGCCGATCAGGCTGTAGCCGGGCCCGGCCGCGGGGGCCGGCATCCTCTACGGTGACGCGGTGGCGATAGTCCGCATCCCCGTTCCCGGCCTGGCCGGTCCCTCAGCGGTGACCCCCGATCGGGCG
>DASUHN010000009.1 GCA_036273495.1 Acidimicrobiales bacterium
TTCCGCCGCGAGGCCCAGGCGGCCGCCAACCTCAACCACCCCAACGTGGTCAACGTCTACGACTGGGGGGAGGCGGACGGGTCGTACTTCATCGTGATGGAGTTCGTCGACGGCCGCACCCTCTCGCAGCTGATCCGCACCGAAGGGCCCCTGCCGGCGGCGCGCGCCGCCGCCATCGGGGCCGACATCGGCGCCGCCCTGGCCTTCGCCCATCGCAACGGGGTGATCCACCGCGACGTCAAGCCGGGCAACGTGCTGGTCTGCGACGACGACCGGGTGAAGGTGACCGACTTCGGCATCGCCCGCGCCGCCAGCGCCTCGGCGGAGGCCCACCTGACCCAGACCGGCGCCGTGCTCGGGACCGCCACCTACTTCTCCCCCGAGCAGGCCGAGGGCAGCGACGTCGACGAGCGCAGCGACGTGTACTCCCTCGGCGTCGTGCTCTACGAGATGGTGACCGGCCAGCCCCCGTTCACCGGCGACAACCCGGTGTCGATCGCCTACAAGCACGTCCGGGAGGACCCCGAGCCCCCGACGGCGCGCATGCAGGGCATCTCCCCGGCGTTCGAGGCGGTGGTGATGAAGGCCCTGGCCAAGGATCCGGCCCGCCGCTACCAGAGCGCCCAGGCCCTGCGCTCCGACCTCATGCGCTTCTCCCAGGGCCGGCCCGTCGAGGCGGGCGAGCCGGTCACGGCGCTGGCCGGGGTGGTCGGCGCCACCACCGTCACCCCCGCCGCCACCCCCGGCATGGCCGCCGACGCCACCCGGGTGGGCGCAGCCGTGGCCGTCGAGGAGCGCGCCGGCGGTCCGCCGCGGGGCAGCCGGTCGGGTGCCTACCTGGCCCTGCTGCTGGTGCTCCTGCTGATCCTGGCCGCCATCCTGGCCCTGGTCGGCCACAACCTCGGCCTGTTCGGCTCGTCGTCGTCGGGGAAGGTCAACGTCCCGAGCGTGCTCGGCCAACAGGCCCAGCAGGCCCAGCAGGCCCTCATCGCCGACGGCTTCTCGGTGAAGCAGGTCCAGCAGAACCAGCCCGGCATCACCGCCGGCCAGGTCTTCCGCCAGGACCCCCAACCCGGGACCAGCTCGTCGCGGGGCGCGACGGTGACGATCTACGTCGAGCAGGCGGGCCAGGTCCAGGTGCCCGACGTGCGCAACCAGAGCTACAACGACGCCAGCGCCAAGCTCACCGGCCTGGGCCTGGCCGTGCAGGTGCAGAACCAGACCAGCGACTCGGTCGCGCCCGACACCGTGATCAACCAGAACCCGCCCCCGGGGAGCAAGGTGCCCGGCGGCTCCACCGTGACCCTCACCGTCTCGAGCGGGACCTCCTCCGTGCAGGTGCCCGACGTGACCGGGCTGTCCGAGGCCCAGGCCGCCAACGAGCTGGGCCAGGCCGGGCTGTCGGTGGGCTCGGTGCGCAACGAGCCCAACAACAGCGTCCCCCAGGGCAGCGTGGTCTCCACCGACCC
This sequence comes from Acidimicrobiales bacterium, assembly GCA_036273495.1. Classification (NCBI taxonomy): domain Bacteria; kingdom Bacillati; phylum Actinomycetota; class Acidimicrobiia; order Acidimicrobiales; species Acidimicrobiales bacterium. The sequence goes on from DASUHN010000009.1 coordinate 1,470, forward strand.
GCCGGCCAACGCGTCGGTGCCCAAGGGCACGGCGGTCACGATCTTCGTGTCCAGCGGATCGGAGACCACCACCACGTCGTCGACGACCACAACCAGCCTGGTGACCACGACGTTCCCGACCCAGACCACGACCACCACCACACCCACCACCACGACCACCCCCACCACCACCTCCACCAAGCCCCCGCACCCCTAGGCGGAACGGGGGGGTCAGCCCAGCGTGGCCAGGAAGTTGCCGAGGAGGCGGGGCCCCTCGGTGGTGAGGATCGACTCCGGGTGGAACTGCACGCCCTCCACCGGGAGGCTGCGGTGGCGCACCGCCATCACCACCCCGTCGGCCGTCTCGGCGGTGACCTCGAGATCGGTGGGGAGGCGGTCGACCACGAGGGAGTGGTAGCGGGTGGCGGTGAACGGCGACGGCAGGCCGGCCAGCACGCCCTCCCCCCGGTGGTGCACGTCGGAGGTCTTGCCGTGCATCAGCTCCGGCGCATGGACGATCTCGGCGCCGAAGGCGGCACCGATGCACTGGTGGCCGAGGCACACCCCGAGCAGGGGCACCCGCCCCGCCATCCGCCGCACCACCTCGGTGCTGACGCCGGCGCCCTCGGGCCGGCCCGGGCCTGGCGAGATCACGATCCCGTCCGGCGCCAGCGCCTCGACCCCCCCGACGTCGATCTCGTCGTTGCGGTGCACGATCGGCTCGGCGCCGAGGTCCCCCATCTCCTGCACCAGGTTGTAGACGAACGAGTCGTAGTTGTCGATGACGAGGACACGGGGGGACACGGGCCGCGGAACCTAACGCGCCGGCGCCGTCACCGGCACCGCATATCGGGGCACCACCCCGCCGGAGAAGGCGGGGGCGGTGGCGCCCGAGACCGTGCTCACGTCGAGCTTCAGCCCGTACGTCGACGCCTCCACCCCGAGCTCGCGCACCAGACCGTCGCCCTCGAAGCGCGACCGGTCG
>DASUHN010000010.1 GCA_036273495.1 Acidimicrobiales bacterium
CGGGGCCACGGCCAGGGCCAGGCCGATGGCGATGCGGCCGGCGGCCAGCCCGGCCACCGGGAGCGAGTCGCGTGACTGCACGGTAGGGACGTCCATGCGGTGCCGCCTCCCTCGCCGGCCGCCGGCGCAAACCCGGCCCCCCCATGGTAGGAACCCCGGCCATGACCGTTCCCTTCGGAGGCCGCATCGGGCGCGACTGGCGGGAGTCCGAGCCGTGGTGGCCGCCCGAGCCCACCCCGCCCGCCGGCGCCCCGAACGTCGTGGTGATGGTGCTGGACGACGTCGGCTTCGCCCAGCTGGGCTGCTACGGGTCCGACATCGCCACCCCGACCATCGACGGTCTGGCCGCCGGCGGCGTGCGGCTGGCCAACTTCCACACCACGGCGCTGTGCTCGCCGACCCGGGCGTGCCTGCTCACCGGCCGCAACCACCACCGCAGCGGGATGGCCCGGGTGGCCGAGCTCGGCGTCGGCTTCCCCGGCTACTGGGGGCGGCCGCCGCGCCAGAACGGCTACCTCTCGGAGATCCTGCGCGCCCACGGCTACGCCACCTACGCCGTCGGCAAATGGCACCTCACGCCCGACGACGAGACCAACATGGCCGCCCCCCGCTACACCTGGCCCCTGGGCCGGGGCTTCGACCGCTGGTACGGCTTCCACGGCGGGGAGACCCACCAGTTCGTCCCCGCTCTGTACCACGACAACCACTCCGTGCGGCCCCCGCGGGAGCTGGACGAGGGCTACCACCTCACCACCGACCTGGCCGACCGCGCCATCGGCTTCGTCTCCGACCTGCGCGCCGTCGACGCCGACCGGCCCTTCTTCCTCTACTTCTGCACCGGCGCCTGCCACTCCCCGCACCAGCCCCCGGCGGAATGGGCGGCGCGCTACCGGGGCGCCTTCGACAAGGGGTGGGACGCGTGGCGGGACGAGATCTTCGCCCGCCAGCTGGCAACCGGCCTGATCCCCTCCGGGACCACCCTGTCCCCCCGGCCGCCGTGGGTGCCGGCGTGGTCCGACCTCGATCCCGACGGGCGGAGGGTGGCGGCGCGGTTCATGGAGTGCTTTGCCGGCTTCCTGTCCCACACCGACGCCGAGATCGGCCGGGTGCTGGGCTTCCTGGCCGGTCTCGGGGAGCTGGACAACACCGTGCTGGTGCTCGTCTCCGACAACGGGGCCAGCGCCGAGGGCGGCCGGGACGGCTCGATCAACGACATCCGGATGCAGAACCTCGATCCCGCCCCGCCGGCCGAGCTGCTGCGCCGCATCGACGAGATCGGCGGTCCCCACACCCACAACAACTACCCGTGGGGATGGACGATGGCCGGCAACACGCCCTTCCGGCGGTGGAAGCGCGAGGTCCACGAAGGCGGAGTGGCCGATCCGTGCATCGTCAGCTGGCCCCGCCGCCTGACGGGGGCGGGGGGCGCCATCCGCCACCAGTTCGCCCACGCCATCGACGTGACCCCGACCGTCCTCGAGCTGGTCGGCATCGACGCCCCGGCCGAGATCGACGGGATTGCCCAGACCGAGCTCGACGGGACCAGCTTCGCCTACCTCTTCGAGGACGGCGCCGAGGAGGCGCCGGGACGCCACCACACCCAGTACTTCGAGATGTTCGGCTCGCGCGCCATCTACCACGACGGCTGGAAGGCGGTGACCTACCACCCCGTCGGTCCCGTCTACGGGGACGGCCTCGACCCCAACGCCGCGTTCGAGGACGACAAGTGGGAGCTGTACCGCGTGACCGACGACATCTCCGAGACGCGCGATCGGGCGGAAGAGGAGCCCGAGCGCGTCCGCGAGCTCGTCGACCTGTGGTGGGTCGAAGCCGGCCGCAACCAGGTGCTGCCGCTCGACAACCGCGTGCTGTGGGCCCTGCTGCACCCCAAGCCGTCGCGCCGGGCCGGGCGGGACCGGGCCCGCTACTTCCCCGGGGGGGCCCAGGTCCCCGAGTCCGCCGCCGTCAACGTGCGCAACCGCTCCCACCGTCTCGTCGTCACCCTCGAGGTGGCGCAGGGCGCGGCCCCCGACGGGGTGCTGCTGGCCCAGGGCCTGGCCATCGGGGGCTGGTCACTGCACTTCGTCGCCGGACGCCTGCGCTACGTCCACAACCTCTACGGCAAGGAGCGCCACGTCGTGGAGGCGGAGACGGCCGTCCCAGGCGGCACCGGCAGGCACACGGCCGAGCTGGCCTTCGAGAAGGATCCTGGCGGCCCCGGCGGCACGGCGCTCCTGCGGTGGGACGGGGAGGTGGTGGGCCGGGGGGAGATTCCGGTCTTCACCCCGTCGCGCTTCAACGGCGTCGGCGTGGGGCTGACGTGCGGCTACGAGTGGGGCCCGCCCGTCGGCGAGGGCTACCGGGCCCCGTTCCCCTTCAACGGCACCATCGTCGAGGCGGTCGTGGAGGCCACCGGGCCGATGCTGCGTGATCCGCTGGCCGAGCTGGAGGCCATCCTGGCCGAGCAGTAGCCCGTGGGGACCCGTCCCCGTCAGGCGAAGGGATCGGCTCTCCGCTCCCGCTTCAGCTCCCCCCTCCGCTTCTTCTGCTCGAGCCGGCGCCGGCGGGCCCCGGCGCTCGGGGCGGTGGCCACCCGGGGGCGGGTGACGGCCAGGGCGTCGGCCAGCTTCGTGCGCAGGCGGTCCAGGGCCTTGTCCCGGTTGCGCACCTGCGAGCGCTCCTCGGCGGCCCGGGCCGTGACCACCGGGCCCAGCCGCTCCAGCAGGCGGGCCCGCTGCCGGGGCCCGAGCGAGGGTGAGCCCTCCACGTCGAAGGACACCTCCACCGCCGTGTGTGACCGGTTGGCGTGCTGGCCGCCGGGCCCCGACGAGGTCGTGAAGCGCCAGCGCAGCTCGTCAGCGGGCAGCGACAGGGACCGGGTGACGCGGACGGCGGTCGGCGGCTCCGGGGTGGGCTCGCTCTCGGCGGGCGCGTCCGTGCGCCGGGGTGACATCCGCCAATTGTCCCCCGACCGGGTCCCGGGCGGGCCACAGGGCCAGTCCGAGCAGGACGGCCAGGGGCGCCACGCCCGGGTCGGTGCCCGAGCCGGTGAGGATCCCGCCGAGGTCCCCGCCGACCACGCCGAGGAACGAGATCAGCACCATGCCCGCCGCCAGCGCCGGCCGGCGCACCGGCCGCCACAGGGGCAGGACCGCCACCGCCGTGGCCGCCAGCCCCAACGCCACCGCGAACTGGGCGCCGTGGAAGCCGACCAGCCGCCCCACGGCGTGGTTGAGGGCGGCCAGCGGGGCCGGCTCTCCGACCCCGCCGTTCCTGATCTCGGCCCCGGGCACGAACGGCAGGTGGTTGGGGCCGGCCACTTCGAGCAGGGCCACCGCCATCCACAGCGCCGTCCACGGGGCCAGGGCCCACCGCCCGAGCACCCCGCCGGCGCGCCCGGTGGCGCCGGTGTCGGCGCGGGGCCACACGAGCAGGGTGACGAAGGCGTAGAGGATGGCCGGCCCCGGCGCGCCGTTCAGCACGCTGGACCCGCCCATGAACATCCCCCCGAGGCCCTCGCCGACCACCCACACCGCCAGGGCCCACGCCACCGACGCCGGGCGGGCCCAGCGCGTCGGCAGCCCCCCGCGGAGCAGGGCCACGCCCAGCGCCAGTTGCATCCCGGCGAACAGGGCGTTCCACACCACCGGGTGCCACAGCACCGCGTCGGCCATCGCGAAGTCGAGGCGCGACACCGGACCGGGCAGGCCCATGTTGGCCATCCCCAGCGTGTTCGAGAAGAACGTGCTGGTGAACATGCCCGGCTGGAGCTGGAGGGCCCCGTCCAGGAGCCACAGGGCCCCCAGGGCCATCTCCAGGCGGCGGCGGGTCAGCACGGGTCGGCTCAGCCCACGGTGATGTGGATGTCCATCCCGAGCGTCTTGTGGCTGTCCACCGGGCACCACAGCTCGTAGGAACCGGCCTGCAGGGTCACGGTCAGCGTCGCCGAGTCACCGGGGCTCAGGTCGTCGGTGCTCTTGTTGCTCACCCCGGGACCGTTGATGGTGAGGGCGTGGGTGACCGTTCCGTTGTTGACCACCTTGATCGCGTAACTGCCCGGATGGAACGTGCTCTGCGACATGGCGATCTTGTACTCGGTCTCGGTGGCGGTCACGTTGGTCGTCCCGCCGGCCGTGGTCGGGGGTGGCTTGGCCGTCGTGGTCGTAACCGGCGCGGCCGTCCTGGTGGGGACCCGCGACGTGGGCGTGGCTCCGGACGTGGCGGTGGTGCCCCCGCCCGCCGACGTGCTCGTCGCGCCCGAGGATGCCGCCGTTGTGGCGGTCGGGCCGGACGACGACGCCGTCGACGTCGATGTGGAGCCGGGCACGATCGTGTCGGTGCTCGAGCTGGTGGTGCTCGACCGGGCGCCGGCCGTCGGGGTGCTCCCTCCCCCACACGCCGCCGTCAGCAGCGCCACACCTGCCAGCGCCGCGCCCAGTGCCATCATCCGCCGGTTGCCCCAACTCATCGTGTCTCCTCCTTGTGCCGCCTGACGGCTACCTACGGGCCAGGCCGCCGTCCGGTTCGACCCGACCTTGCCACCTCTGGCTCAGGCCAGGGCGGCGTTGATACGGGAGCGCACCTCACGGTCGAGGCGGGGGAGGACCTCCAGGGCCTTCATGTTCTCCTCCACCTGCTCGACGCGGCTGGCTCCGGTGATGACCGTCGAGACCCTCGGGTGGCGGGCGCACCAGGCGAGGGCCAGCTGCGCCAGCGTGCACCCGAGGTCGTCCGCCACCGCCTGCAGCCTCTCCACCCGCTCGCGGCTCCGCGGGTCGGTGACCATGCCCTGCAGCCACTCGTAGCCGGGCAGGGCGGCCCGGCTCCGCTCGGGGATGCCGTCCCGGTACTTGCCGCTGAGCAGACCCGAGGCCAGCGGGCTCCAGACGGTGAGGCCGAG
>DASUHN010000011.1 GCA_036273495.1 Acidimicrobiales bacterium
ACGGCCGAGTCCGGCGGCCGGGCCACCGCCGTGGCGCTGGAGGGTGGGGCCGAGGTGGCGGCGGCGGCTGTCGGGGCGGGGGAGATCGGCCCGCTACCGCCCGCGGACGCCCTGGCCCTCATGGCCTGGTGCGGGGCCAGCGGGGGGGCCCACGGCCGGCGGCGGGGCATGGCGCCCGGCCGCTTCGGCGCCTGGTGGGCGGTCGCAGCCGCGGCCGGACTGCTCGACGAGTGGCCGGCCGACCCCGACCGGATGGGCGCGGCCGTGGCCCGCCTCGGCTTCTGGGGCTTCCAGCCCCAGGGCCGCCCCACCGGGTGGCGGCTCGGCCTGGTGATCGCCAACCCCGACCTCGACCGGTCGTGGGCCATCTCGGCGCGCGACCCCGCCTAGTCGCGGCGACGGACCCCAGTCCCGCCGGCGCCCGCTCACTCCGGCGTCAGGGACTCCCCAGGACCCTGCTGGTGTAGGCGTTGGCAAAGCGGCCGTCGGGGTCGGTCCGCTCCCGCGCCGCCTGGAACTCCTCCCACCGGGGATACACCGGCTGCAGCGAGGCGGCGTCGCGGAAGTGCAGCTTGCCCCAGTGGGGCCGCCCCTCGAGAGGCGCCATGATCGCCTCCACCCCGCGGAAGTACTGGTCGTAGGACAGGCCCCGGTACATGTGCACGGCGATGTAGCAGCTCTCCCGGCCCTGGCTGGTCGACAGGGGGATGTCGTCGGGAGCGGAGAAGCGCACCTCGACCGGGAAGCTCACCATCAGCCCGGCGTCGGCGACGAAGGCGCGCAGCTGGTTGAGGGCGTTGGCGCACTCCGCACGCGGGATCGAGTACTCCATCTCGCAGAACCGCACGAACCGCGGCGTGGTGAACACCTGGTCGCTGCGCGCCACGTACTCGCGCGTGCCGCTGCCCGGCACGGCGGTGGCCAGGCGCGGCGTCCACTCCGGCCGGAGCCGGCCCAGCCGGCACACCGCCCCGAACGCCAGGTTCTCGAGGACGATCTGCTCGTAGAACTCGCGCGTCCGGCTGCGCCCGCCGGGCGGCCGGCCCGTGCGGTTGTTGGCCTTGGTCAGGGCCCAGCCGGTGTGGGGCACCCAGTAGAACTCGAAGTGGTCGTTGCCGTCGACGTGCTCGTCGAGCGACGACAGCACGTCGTCGACCCGCATCGGGCTCTCGACGGCGTGGAGGTTGAAGGTGGGAACGCACTGCAGGGTGACGGTCGATATCAGCCCCAGGGCGCCGAGCCCGATGCGGGCGGCGGCGAACAGCTCGGGCTCCTCGTCGGCCGAGCAGGTGAGCACCGAGCCGTCCCCGGTGACCAGCTCCATCCCCACGACCTGCGCCGCCAGCCCGCATAGCCGGGCACCCGTCCCATGGGTCCCGGTCGAGACCGCCCCCGAGATCGTCTGGTAGCCGACGTCCCCCAGGTTCGGCATGCCGAGGCCGAGGGCGGCCAGCTCCTCCCCCAGCCTGCGGATGGTGATGCCCGACTGCACCGTGACCCGCGCCCGGTCGCGGTCGACCGAGACGACCTGGTCGTAGCGGTCGAGGCGGACCTGCACCCCGTTGGTGCAGGCGATGTCGGTGAACGAGTGCCCCGAGCCCACCGGCTTGACGGTCGCCCCGTCCGAGGCCGCCGTCTTCACGACCTCGACCAGGTCGGACAGCGAGGTGGGGCGCGCCACCCGGACGGGCGCGCACCGCTGGTTGCCGCCCCAGTTCACCCAGCGGGCGGCGGCCATGCCCGAAGGCCTACTTCTTGGCCTTGACGGCGTCGATCAGCTTGGGGAGCACCTTGTGCACGTCACCGACCACGCCCAGGTCGGCGATCGAGAAGATCGGGGCCTCGGCGTCCTTGTTGATGGCGACGATGTTCTTGGAGCCCTTCATCCCCACCATGTGCTGGGTCGCGCCCGAGATGCCACAGGCGATGTACACCGTCGGCTTCACCGTCTTGCCGGTCTGGCCCACCTGGTGGGAGTACGGCACCCAGCCGGCGTCGACGATGGCGCGCGACGCGCCGGCCGCCCCGTTGAGGAGCTTGGCCAGCTCCTCGATCAGGGCGTAGCCCTCGGCCCCGCCCAGGCCCCGGCCGCCGGAGACGACCACGGCCGCCTCGTCGAGCGTCGGCCCCTCGCGCTCCTCGACGTGGCGGTCCAGCACCTTGGCGGCGCCCGTGGCGCCGATGTCCCCGACGGCCAGCTCGACCACCTCGGGCGCGCCCCCGCCGGACTCCTCGGCCGCGAAGGTCTTGGGCCGCACGATGAACAGGCCCGGCCCGGCGGCGGTGAAGCGGGCCCGGGCTATCTGGGTCCCGCCGAAGATGGCGTGCTCGGTGACGAGGGCGTCCCCCTCCTTGGCGATCCCGACGATGTTGGAGATCACCGGCCGGTCGAGCTTGGCCGACAGCCGGCCGATGATGTCGCGGCAGTCGTAGCTCGAGCTGCCGAGGATGGCGTCGGGCGCCTCGCCGCCGTTGATCCGCTCCGCCAGGGCGCTGGCCACGGGCGCTCCGGCCAGGCCGTCACCGAGCTCGGACACCGCCAGCAGGCGCCCCGCGCCGTGGGAGCCGAGGGCGGCGGCAGCGGAGGAGGCGCCCGGGCCCCAGACCACGGCGTCCACCGCCGAGCCGAATCCGCGCGCCGCGGTCAGCAGCTCGAGACCGCCCGACGCCGCCTTGCCGTCGACGACGTCGACCAGGACCCAGATCTTGTCGATTGCCATTCCTCTCGGGACCTCTCCTCTAGATGAGCTTCAGCTCGGCCAGGAAGGCGACGACGCGCTCGTGGGCGTCGCCCTCGTCGGTGATCTTCTCTCCCGCCTTGCGCTCCTCGGCCGGGGCCACGTCGACGACCTCCTGGCGGGCACCCTTCCCACCCACCTCGTCGGCCGACAGGCCGAGGTCGGCAGCGGTCAGCTGCTCGACGGGCTTGCTGCGCGCCGCCATGATCCCCTTGAACGACGGGTAGCGCGGCTCGACCACGCCGGCGGTCACGGTCACGAGGGCGGGGAGCGGGCACTCCACCTCGTCGTAGCCCGCCTCGGTCTGCCGGTTGACCTTGACCTTCCCGTCGCCCACGTCGACCGACTTGGCGAAGGTCACCGACGGCAGGTCGAGCAGCTCGGCCATCTGCGCGGGCGTGGTGCCGGTATAGCCGTCGGTGGACTCGGTGGCCGCCACGACCAGGTCGAACTCGGTGCGCTTGATGGCGGCGGCCAGCACCTTGGCGGTCCCTAGGGCGTCACTCCCCGCGAGGGCGTCGTCACTCACCAGGATGGCCTTGGCCGCGCCCATGGCCAGCGCCGTGCGCAGCCCGCTGGTCTCCCCGTTGGGGGCCATCGACACGAGGGTCACCTCACCGCCGCCGGCCTTCTCGGCCAGCCGCAGGGCCATCTCCACGCCGTAGGCGTCCGAGTCGTCGAGGATCAGCTTTCCCTCGCGCTTGAGGGTCTTGCTGCCGGGGTCCAGCTGCCCGGGGGCGGCCGGGTCCGGTATCTGCTTCACGCATACGACGACGTTCATGTCGGCATTCTCACGGATGGGGCCGGGACCCGTCGAATGGGGCGCCCCGGGGGGTGGGGGCGCCGAAGTCGGGTAGCGTCGCGGCCTTGGCGACGGTGGATGAAGTGCGCCTGGTCGTCCCGGCGGGCCCCGAGTTCGTGCGACTGGCGCGGGTCACAGCCACCGGGTTGGCCAGCCGACTGGGGTTCAGCTACGACGAGATCGAGGACCTCCGGCTGGCGGTCGACGAGCTCTGCCACGCCGTCATCGGGCCGTCGGGACGCGCCGGCATCGTGACCCTGCGCTATCTGATGGAGGACGAGGGCCTGTGCGTCGAGGGCCGCGGCCACTTCGATCCCGGCGGGCCGCCGGTCGCCCTGTCCGACCTCGCCCACCAGATCCTGTCTGCACTGGCCGACGAGCACGACGTGCGCGAGGACGACGGCCAGCCCACGGTGTGGTTCCGGAAGCGGGCCCGAGAGGGACGCGGCCCCGACGGGAACGGGCGGCATGCCGACTGAGCCCCAGGCCCGCCCCCAGCGGGACCGTCCCCCGGAGAAGGAGCAGCGCGACGAGCTGCGCCAGCAGTTCGCCGAGTTCGCCACCTCCCGGGACCCGGCTCTCCGGGAGCAGCTGGTCAACGCCCATCTCGGGTTGGCCGAGTACCTGGCCCGCCGCTTCGCCAACCGGGGCGAGCAGCTCGACGACCTCATCCAGGTGGCTTCCATCGGTCTGGTGAAAGCCGTCGACCGCTTCGACCCCGAGCGGGCGGTCGAGTTCTCGACGTACGCCACCCACACCATCGTCGGGGAGCTCAAGCGCCACTTCCGGGACAAGGGCTGGGCGGTGCGGGCCCCCCGCCGGCTCCAGGAGCTGTACCTCCGGCTGGGCCAGGTGGTGGCCACGCTGTCCCAGCAGCTGGGCCGCTCCCCGACCATCGCCGAGTTGGCCGTCGAGGTGCAGGCCTCCGAAGAGGAGGTGCTCGAGGCGCTGGAGGCGGGCCAGGCCTACCGGTTCGCCTCTCTGGACGCCCCCGCCCCCGGCCCCGACGACGAGGGCTCATCCACGCTGGCCAGCCAGCTGGGTGAGGACGACCCCACCATGTCCGCCGCCGAGGACCGCGCCGCCCTGTCTCCCCTGCTCGACAAGCTGCCCCCGCGGGAGCAGCGCATCCTGTTCCTCCGCTTCTTCCAGGGCCTCACCCAGTCGGAGATCGCCGCCCAGCTGGGGATCAGCCAGATGCACGTGTCCCGGCTGCTGGCCCGCTCCCTGGCCCAGCTGCGCGCGGTGGCCGCCGAGGGCTGAGGGTCCGCACCGCCGGGCCGACTCGTCCGGGACCGGGTTGATCCGTGCGCCTGCAGCTGATCGTCAACGTCTCGGCGTCAGGGGTCACGCCTCGGGTCCGGGTGGTCATTGCCGAGGCCCTGGCCGCCCGGCACGACCTGGAGGTGGTGCTGACCGCGGCCCGCGGCCACGCCACCGAGCTGGCCGCCGAGGCGGCCGCCGACGGACGCGACGCGGTGGTGGTGCTCGGGGGCGACGGCACCCTCAACGAGGCCGCCAACGGCCTGGCGGGGACGTCGACGGCGCTGGCGGTGATGCCGGGCGGCTCGACCAACGTGTTCGCCCGGACCATCGGGGTCCCGGCCGACCCCGTCGACGCAACCGGCCAGCTCCTCGACACCCTCCAGGCGTGGGACGAGCGGCGCGACGGGTTCGAGGCGCTGCGCCGGCGGGTGGGCATGGGCGTGGTCAACGGCCGGCGCTTCCTGTTCCACCTGGGCGTGGGGTTCGACGCCGCCGTGATCGACCGGGTCGAGCGGCGCGGCGTGCTCAAGCGCTACGCCGGCCACCCGGTGTTCGTGATGGCGGCGGTCCAGACCCTCGTGCGCGGCTACGACCGGCGCCGGCCCCGCTTCCGGGTCGAGGCCGACGGGGACAGCCTCGACAACGGGTACTTCGCCGTGTTCCTGAACAGCGACCCGTACACCTATCTGGGTCGGCGTCCCCTCCACCTGGCCCCCGGGGCCGACCTCGACTCGGGCCTGTCGGTCGTGGCGTTCACCGCCCTCGGGGCCCGGTCCCTCCTCGGGGTGGCCGGCCGCGCCCTCGGCTCGGGCCGGCGGGTGGCCCGCCACCCCCGCATCTGGGCCCGGACGGGCCTGCCCGCCGCCGAGGTGTGGTCCCACGCCGAGGCGGGGCCCGTCCCGTACCAGGTCGACGGGGACTACCTCGGGCTGGCCGACCACCTGGCCCTGGCCCACACCCCCGGGGTGCTGGAGCTGATGGTGCCGGCGGCGCCGGGCGCCACCCCGGCTGGACCGGGGACCCTGACCGAGCCCGCTACCGACGCTCCCCCCGGGCCGGAGCCCCGGCGTCGACGGCTGCGGTCACGTCTGCGACGCGGTCGGTGATCACGGCGTCGACCCCGCAGGCGGCCAGCCACACGGCCCGCTCGGGCTCGTTGACGGTCCAGGTGTTGAGGAGCAGGCCGGCGGCGTGGACCGCCCGGGCCAGCGCCTCGGTCACCGCCTCGTGGTGGGGGTGAAGGGCGGCGTAGCCGCGCTCGACGGCGAGGCCCAGGGCCTGCTGCTGATCGAAGGCGGGCACGGTCAGCAAGCCCACCGGCACCTCGGGCGCGGTGGCCACCACCGCGTCGAGGGTGGCGGGGGTGAACGAGGACACGATCAGGGCCCCGGCCGCCAGTCGGTCGGGCCGGGCGGCCAGGAGGGCCGCCACTTCCCGGGCCGTCAGCTCGTCGGGATCGAAGCCCGGCTCGTGGGGCCCGTTCTTGACCTCCACGTTCACCACTCCCGAGGCGCAGGCGTCGAGGGCGGCCTCGAGGAGCGGGACGTGGGGGGGCAGGTCGCGGACCCGGAGGCCGGCCAGCGGACCGAGCCCGGCAACCACCGCGTCGTGGTGCACGGCGAGGGCGCCGTCGGCCGTGCGCCGGACGTCGAGCTCCACCCCGTCGGCGCCGCCACGCAGGGCCTCGGTGAAGCCGCCGAGGGTGTTCTCGCCCTCTCCGGCACCCGTCCCGCGGTGGCCCAGGACCAACACCGGAGGCAAGTTCGAGGCGTCAAAGCCTTGCTTTCCCAACACCCTCATCTTATGATCGACAGATCGTGCAAATCCGGACCGGGTCGCTCTGCCGGGACGCATGTGAAACAATTCACGAAGCCCATTCAGACACCAGACATCTGACCGCAGTGCCGAGGAGGCCGCAGTGGCCCTGACGTGGAGCCGATCGATCGACTGGGACACCGGAGATTGGCGGACCGTGGCGTTGTGCCGGGACACCGATCCGGACCTCTTCTTCCCGATCGGGACCACGGGACCGGCCCTCGAGCAGATCGAGGATGCCAAGGCCGTCTGCCGGGAGTGCCCGGCGCTGGAGCCGTGCCTCGAGTTCGCCCTCGCCACCAACCAGGAGTCGGGGGTCTGGGGCGGGACGTCGGAGGAGGAGCGCCGCAAGCTGCGCCGCTCCTGGCTGGCCGCCCAGCGCAAGGCTTCCTAGACCGGAGCCACTGCTCGAAATCGTCGGTGCGACCGCCGCGGGGTCGGGCCCCGCGGCACGAGGCGGGCGAGGTCCTAAGGACCCGGGTGCCCGCCGCCATGACTAGGCGAGGCCTTCGGGCTCCGGGAGCGGAAGGGTGATCGTCACCCGGGTCCCCTCGTCGACCGCCATGGTGATCGTCCCCGCCAGCTGACCGGTCACGAGGTCGCGGACCAGCGACAGCCCCAGGCTGGTCGTGCGGTCCACGTCGAATCCGTCGGGCAGGCCGCAACCGTTGTCCCACACCATGACTGCCAGCTCCTGGCCGTCGTTGTGGAACTCGATGCCGACCCGGCGCCGGCTCAGCTCCCACGGCCCCGACCCGGCAAAGGCGTGCTCGACGGCGTTCTGCAGCAGCTCGGCCAGGACCACCGCCAACGGCGTGGCCACCTCGGCGGGCACCTCACCCGGCTGCCCGTCCAGCTCGATCCGCACCGGCCCCTCGAAGGAGACGGCGGCGTCCTCGGCCATGTGGGTGAGCGAGCGCACGATCTCGGCGAGCGCGACCTGATCACCGGGGTCGCGCGACAACACCTCGTGCACCATGGCAATCGAGCGGATCCGCCGCTCGGCCTCCTGCAGGGCGGTGCGGGCCTCCTCCGATCCCAGCCGGCGGCCCTGCAGCCGCAGGAGCGAGGAGATCGTCTGCAGGTTGTTCTTCACCCGGTGGTGGACCTCGCGGATGGTGGCGTCCTTCGACACCAGGAGCCGGTCCCGCCGGCGCAGGTCGGTGACGTCACGGAGGAGGACGATGGCGCCGGTCGGGCGGGTCTCCTCCAGCAGCGGGATGGTGCGCACCAGCACGCTCGTGTCCGGGCGGCGCTCCACCTCCTCGGTCACGGGCACCGCCGCGTTCAGAGCCCGGCCGACCGAGTGCGCCTCGAGGCCGAGCTCTTCGAGCTTGGCGCCCTCGACGTTGCTCGTCACGCCCATGCGGTGCAGGGCGCTCACCGCGTTCGGCGACCCGTAGACGATGCGCCCGCCGGTGTCGACCAGCAGCACGCCGTCACCGACGCGGGGGGACTCCCCAGCCCACTCCTCGCCGCCACCGAAGGGATACGCCCCGCTCACGATCATCCGGGCGAGGCGATCGAACGTCTCCACGTACACCCGCTCCAGCTCTCCCGTGCGCCGCCCGACCGTGGGGGCCGACTCGCGGGTGATCACCGCCAGCACCCTCCCCAACCGGCGCACTGGGATGCACTGCACGCGGGCCCGCTCCCCGCCCGGAGGCTGGTACTCCCCCTCCATGATCGTGCCCGAGCTGAACGCACTGGTCAGGGAGGGGCGCTCCGCCTCGGTGTAGACCCGCCCGACCATGTCCTCCCGGTAGAGCGTCGGATTGGTGCTGGGGCGCATCTGGCCCACCACCACGAAGCGGCTCAGGTCTCCTGCCTCCACCGGCGTGAACAGCAGGAGATCGGCGAAGCACAGGTCGGCCAGCATCCCCCACGACGCGATCAGCGACCGCAGGTGGGCCACGTCGTCGGAGGACAGCCCGTCGGGAAGGGTCTCGCTCATCACCGGGTCTTCATCGTTCCGGAAGGGCAACGGGGTGGCGCCGGCGGCCGGAGTAGCCCGCCAGCTCGGCGTAGCCGGCGCCGCGGACCATCGCCACCAGCTCCGAGCTGCGGAAGGCCACCTCGCCCACCCCGTGGGTGTCGGAGGCCAGGGTGACCGGGACCCCGGCGGCGTGGAGCCGGGTGAGCAGATCGGGAGCGGGGTAGGCCTCCCCGACCGGCTTGCGCCATCCCGCCGACGACACCTCGGCCGCCATCCCGGCCGCGCGCGCGGCCTCGGCCATGCGGGCGTGGAACTCGCCGCTCGGGCCCGGGCCGGGGGTCGGCGCCGTCCCCCGCCCAGAACTCCCCGACGGCCTCCCGCGCCCGGGCAAAGCGGAACAGATGCTCGGTCAGCGCGATCTGCCCCACGCCCCGGGCCGCGGCCCGGTCGCAGTAGGGCGCCAGCTCGTCGACCGTTGGCGGGTGGTCCGTGGTCCCGTGGGGCCACAGGTGCACGTGGTAGTCCAGCACGGCTGCGCCCGGGTTCTCAGCCCCAGAAGTGCTGGCCGAGGCGCAGCAGGCCGGAGAGATCGGTGATGTCGGTCTCGAAGAACGGCACGGTCGCGATCACGTCGGGGCTCACGGCCAGCTCGCCGCGCTGTTCCGCCTCGCGCTGCGCGACGACCTGGAAGTTGAGGAAGCTCTCGGATATCTCCACCAGGACCCGCTCGACCGAGGACGGCTCACCCACCTCGGGGCCGAGGGTCTCGGCCAGCTCGGGCGCCGAGGCGGCGATGCGCTCGGCCACCCCGGTGGCGGCCTCGTTGAGCAGGTAGTCGGGGAGCACCCGGTTGAGCACGACCGCGCCCAGGTGCAGCTTGCGCTCGTTGAGGGCGTCGATGAAGAACTCCGCCTCGTTGAGCGGGGAGGCCTCGAGGGTGCTCACGACGAGGAACGTGGTGCGCCGGTCGTGGAGCAGCCG
This sequence comes from Acidimicrobiales bacterium, assembly GCA_036273495.1. Classification (NCBI taxonomy): domain Bacteria; kingdom Bacillati; phylum Actinomycetota; class Acidimicrobiia; order Acidimicrobiales; species Acidimicrobiales bacterium. The sequence goes on from DASUHN010000011.1 coordinate 9,539, forward strand.
CGACACGGCCTGGGCCCGCTCGATGAACCCGTCGTACATCGTCTGGAACAGGATGAAGAACTCGGCGATGTCCTGCAGGAACTGCGTGCCGAGCACCCGGTCCGCCACCTGGTAAAACGGCCGCGAGGCGAAGTTCACTATCCGCGACCGGTACGGGGCTATGAGCCACCGCAGCAGCCGGCTGGAGAAGAAGTCGCTCATCCGCTGCGGCGCCTCGAGGAAGTCGATGGCGTTGCGCGTGGGCGGCGTGTCGACCACGATCAGGTCGTAGCGGCCCTCGGTGTGCAGCTCGTAGAGCCGCTCCATGGCGATGTAGTCGTGGCTCTGCACGAAGCGGCCCGAGATGTTGCGGTACAGCGGGTTGCCGAGGATCTTCTCGGCGGTGGCGGTGTCGGGAGCGTGGCGACGGACCAAGGCGTCCCATGACTGCTTGGTGTCGAGCATGGCCGCCCACAACTCACCCCGCGGGGTCACACCCGAGTTGCGGAAAGCCTCGGGGGGGACGGGATGCTCATCGTTGCCGATGCCCGCCAGGCCCAGGGCGTTGGCCAGTCGGCGGGCGGGGTCGACGGTCAGCACCAGGACCTTGCCGCCGTGGCGAACGGCGGCCATGGCCGCGGCGGCGGCCGCCACCGTCGTCTTGCCAACACCGCCCGAGCCGCACGACACCGCGATCTCCTTGGCCGCCAGCAGCTGGTCGACCGAGTGGGCGGCGCCCGCCGTCCGCGTCGGCGTCACAGGCCGAGCTCCGCCGAGAGCGCCGACGCGACCTGGCGCAGGGCCCGGACGCCGTGGGCGCGCGTGAACAGGTACGGGACGTACAGGAGGGGCACGGCTGCGTCGATGCCCTGGCGCAGTCGGTCGAGATGGGCGGCCCGGGTGCGGCGCATGGTCACCGCCAGCCGGGCGGCGGCCAGGATCGGCCCGGGTTCACCACCGGCGTCCTTCTCGATGCGCGCCGCCACCTCGGGCTCGCACAGCGTCTCGAACAGGTCCTCCTCGGAGCGGGTGAACAGCTCGGGCAGCACCCGGTTCACGATCACCGCCGCCAGCTCGACGGTCGTCTCGTCCTGCACCCGGGCCGCCAGCTCGACGGTCTCGTTCACCGGCATCTCCTCCGGGGTGGCCACGATGCACAACCCCGTCAGCTCGGGGTCGGAGAGGATGTCGAGCATCCATCCGGTCTGCTGGCTCACCAGCCCGACGTGGACCACCTCGTTGATGCCCTGGGGGGCGGCCAGCTGGCCGATGATGTGGCCGGTGGCGCTGGCGTCGACGACCACCAGGTCGTAGTGGTTCTCGCGCACCTCGTAGCAGAGCTTCCCCACGGTGAGGATCTCCTTCACTCCGGGGGCGGCGGTGGCCACGAAGTCGAAGGCCCGGGCCAGGGGCCCGATCCGGCCCGCCACCGGGATCCGGAGGAACAGGCTCAGGTACTCCCGGAGCGACTCCTCGGTGTTCATGGACATGGCCCACAGTCCGGGCTGGAGCTCTGACGGCTTGAACCGGGTGGGCCCGCACTCGTAGGAGGCGGCCAGGTCCCCCTTGGGGTCGACCTCGCAGACCAGGGTGCGCTGGCCTCGCTCGGCGGCCAGGAGGGCCAGGGCGGCAGCCATGGTCGTCTTGCCGACCCCGCCCTTGCCGCTCACGAAGAGCAGCCGGCGGTCGAGGAGCGGTCTCAGGGTGCCCCGAAGCCCACCCGGCGGTCGTCTCCCGGGGCCCCGATCTCGACGTAGGCCACCTTGGCGGAGGGGATGCCGACCCGGCGTCCCTTCCGGTCCTCGAGCCAGAGCACCCCGTCGGCGCTGCCCAGGGCCTGGTCGATGGACTTGCCGAGCGCGGCCCGGTCGGTGTCGTCGGCCAGCTCGATCTCGATCTCCCTCGGCGCCTGGGTGACGCCGACACGAACCACGAACAAAGCGGCTCCTTCCAGCCCGGGGCGGTCATCGTACCGGCGGTCCGGGGGGTCCCTCCCGTGCCGTCACACCGCCGAGTAACACTGGCGGTGATGGGACAAGTCACCGAGCGGGCCCGCCAGTGGGCCGCCACCATGGAGGGCCACCCCCTGCGCCTCGACCGCCCCGACGGGACCAGGCAGGTCCGGCGGGCCCACGCCGGGGAGGCGGTGCCCCTGGTCGGCACCGGGGCCATCGGCCGGGAGGAGCGGGAGGCCTACGAGGCCGCCGCCCTGGCGCCCGGGGCCACCCGGTCCCTCGGCGCCGGGAACCGGGCCCGCCCCGAGGAGCCCGACCCTCTGCGCACCTGCTTCGAGCGGGACCGGGACCGGATCCTGCACTCCACCGCCTTCCGCCGGCTGGCGGGCAAGACCCAGGTCTTCGTCTTCCCGGACGACCACCAGCGCACCCGGCTCACCCACGCCCTGGAGGTCACGCAGGTGGCGGGCGCCATCGCCCGCGCCTGCCGGCTCAACGTGGCCCTCACCGAGGCGATCGCCCTGGGAC
>DASUHN010000012.1 GCA_036273495.1 Acidimicrobiales bacterium
GGTGGTCCTGTATGTACGCCGGTGGCTGGCCGCCCCGGCCCAAGGCCCCGACGGAACTCTCGTCGCTCGGGACCGCGGCACCCCTCAGGGCTCCGCGGTCTCGCCCATCCTGGCCGACCTGTTCATGCACTGGGCGTTCGACGCCTGGATGACCCGGAACCACCGGGGGATCCCCTTCGAGCACCCGCCGTCGCGCCCAGACCGCGCAAGGTGCTCGTCCGCCTCGGAGCGACCGCCGCCGCCGCTCCATTGGCCCCCGTTTACCTACTCTGACGTTCCACCCCGTTCCGAGTTCACCGAGCGTGACGGTCCCTCAGGCCGCCGGCCGACGACATGGAATTCGGATTCTTTGGAACAGCGGCGGTACCGGCGGGCCTACGAGCGGGCCTTCTCGACCAGGCGGCGGGCGATCACCCTGAGTGCGAGCACCTCGTCGGCGCCCTCGAAGATCGACAGCACGCGCGCGTCGACGAAGTAACGGCTCACGGGGAACTCCTCGGCGTAGCCCATGCCCCCGTGGATCTGCAGCGCCTCGCGCGAGATCCACTCGGCGGCCCGGCACACGTAGGCCTTGACCATCGACGCCTCGAGGGCGCCCTCCCCCTTGGCCATCAGCCGGGCCACCTGGTACGTGAACTGCCGGCAGGCCTGGATGATCACCGCCATGCGGCCGAGCTTGGCCCGGGTCAGCTGGTAGTCGACGATCGGGGAGCCGAACACCGTGCGGTTCTCGGCGTAGTCGAGGGCCGCCTCGTAGGCCGCCTGCATGACGCCGAGAGCCCGCGCCGCCGTCTGGAGCCGCCCGTTCTCGAAGCCCTCCATCTGGAGGTAGAAGCCCCGCCCCAGCCCCTCCCGGCCACCGACCAGGGCGTCGTCGGGCACCCACCAGCCGTCGAAGGCCAGCTCGTAGGAGTGCATGCCGCGGTAGCCGATGGTGTCGATGGGGCGGCCCTCGAGCTTTCCGGAACGCCCCTCCTGCTGGAACACGAAGCCCTTGCCGTCGCCGCGCGGCTTGGGCACCACGAACAGCGAAAGGCCGCGGTGGGCCTTGGACCGGTCCGGGTCGGTCCGGGCCAGGAGCATGAGCACGTCGCCGCGCGCCGCGAACGTGCACCACGTCTTCACCCCGTTGATCAGCCAGCCGCCGCCCTCGGCGGGGGTGGCGGTGACCTTGAGGCCGGCCACGTCCGAGCCGAAGTCGGGCTCGGTGACCGACACCGCCACCATCACCTCTCCCGTGGCGATCTTCGGGAGCCACTCGCGCTTCTGCTCCTCGGTCCCGCCCCGGACCAGGGCCCGGGTCAGGATCTCGGGCCGGGTGATGAGGGATCCGCCCACCCCGAGCGAGGCCCGGGCCAGCTCCTCGGTGGCCACGACCATCCCGAGGTAGTCGCTCTCCCCGCCGGTGGCGTAGCCGCCGTACTCCTCGGGCACCGACAGCCCGAACCCGCCGATCTCGGCCAGCCCGGAGATCACCTCCTCGGGGATGTCCCCGTTGGTGCGGTGCACGTGCTCGGCCACGGGCCGGATCCGGTCCTCGGCGAAGCGGCGGAAGGTCTCCTGCACCAGTTGGAAGTCCTCGTCGAGGTGGCGGTCCCCGGGCACCCCGGCCAGGCGGGCGAGGAGCTCGGGGTCCCGCCCGGCCCGCACGAACGGCAGGGCGGGGTCCAGGGCGCCCTCCATGGCGTCGAGGCCCCACTCCTGCTCCCGGCCGAGGGCGCGGGTCATGACGTCGTGGACGACGTCGGCGGCGAAGGCCCGGGCCAGCGCCGACTCGTCGTCCCCCTTCGGGGCGTACTCGGCCAGGACGTGGGCGGCCACGTCCACGGCGGCGGCGGCATGGGCCACGTCGTAGGCCACCACCTGGTGGTCGTCGGTGCCGTTGGGCGCGGCCGCCAGCCGGGTGACGGCGCCGTCGACGGCGATGCGGGCGAGGTCGAGAGCGTGGCGGGCGCGGTCCAGATCGTGTGCCGACATGGCCGGCAGGTTAGGAGGCGCAGTCAGGTGGGCCGCCGGGCGACGACGGTCACCAGCGGCGGCAGCACGACCGGCTCGTCCCCCGGGTCGACCTCGGTGAGCGACTCGAGATAGGCGGCCACCGGGCCGGGGCCGGCGGCGGCGGGGGCCTCGGCCCAGGCGTCGACCACCTCGAGGCCGGCCTCCCGGGCCAGGGCGGGCAGCAGGGCGCCGACGTCGGGGTGGCGGGCGTCGGGCATCGAAAGGGGCCGGCCCCCGATCCGCCCGGCGGTGGTGACCGGCTCCTGGCACACGACCCACCCCCCGGGGCGGACCGCAGCCCCCATGCGGCGGATGACCACGACGGGGCGGACGACGTGCATCAGGAGGAAGCGGCAGAAGGCGAGGTCCACCGGCTCGGGGAGGAGGAGGTCCTCCCCGGCCTGGGTGATCGCCAGCACCTGGGCCCGGCTGCCGGCGGCGGCCGCCACCTCGTCGCGCGCCCGGGGGTCGGAGTCCACCGCGTAGACCCGCCCGTCGCGCCCGACCACCTCGGCCAGGGCCACGGTCACGTCTCCGCCTCCGGCCCCGACGTCGACGCAGCGCCACCCCTCGCGCAGCCCCAGCCGGTCGAGCGCCGTCGCCAGCGGCCGGCGGTACACGTCGTTGCGCAGATCTAGCTCGAGGATGGGTCGCTCCCGTAACGACGGAGCAGGCCGCGGGCGATCACCAGGCGCTGGATCTCGTTGGTGCCCTCGCCGATGATCATCAGCGGGGCGTCGCGGTAGTAGCGCTCGATCGGCAGGTCGGTCGTGTAGCCGTAGCCGCCGTGGATGCGCATCGACTCGGTGGCGATCTCCAGGGCGGCCTCGGACGCGAACAGCTTGGCCATGCCGGCCTCGACGTCGGCGCGCTCGCCGCGGTCGAGCTTGCCCGCCGCCGACCGGGTGAGCAGGCGGGCGGCCTCGAGGCGCGTGGCCATGTCGGCCAGCTTGAACTGGATCGCCTGATGGGCGGCGATCGGGGACCCGAAGGTCTGGCGCTCCTGGGCGTAGGCGATCGCCGCCTCGAAGGCCGCACGGGCCACCCCGCAGGCGCGGGCGGCGATGTTGACCCGGCCCAGCTCGAGCGCCCCGAGGATCTGGGGCAGGCCCCGCCCCAGGCTCGGGGCTCCGCCCAGAACGGACGCGGCCGGGACGCGGTGGTCCGCGTACGACATCTCGACGGTCTCGATGCCCTTGTAGCCGAGCTTGGGGATCGAGCGCGAGACGCTGATCCCGCCGAAGGTGGGACCGGGCTCCTTCTCGACGATGAAGCAGGTGACTCCTTCGGGCGCCCGGGCGGCCAGGGCCACGACGGCGGAGCGCTCCCCGTTGGTGACCCACATCTTGGTGCCGTTGATGACGTACTCGTCCCCGTCGGGCTCGGCCCGGCAGGAGATGGCCCGGGTGTCGCTGCCGGCGTCGGGCTCGGAGAGCGAGAGGGCGCCGCGCGCCTCGCCGGTGGCCATGCGGGGCAGGATCCGCTTCTTCTGCTCGTCGGTCCCGTGGAGCCGGATGAGGGTGGCGGCCATGGTGTGGGTGTTGACCGCGCCGGTCAGCGACATCCACCCCGCCGCCAGCTCCTCGACCACCCGGGCGTAGGTGCTGACGTCCATTCCCAGGCCGCCGTGCTCCTCCGGGATGGTGCAGCCGAACAGCCCCATCTCGGCCATGGCCGCGATCAGGTCCTCGGGATAGGCGTCGGCGTGCTCGAGGTCGGACGCGACCGGCAGGACCGACCGGCGGACGAAGGACCGGACGGTCCCGACGATCTCGTCGGCCAGGGCGGCGTCCACGGGCGGGCATGGTAGGCGAGGGCGGGAACAGGTAGCTTCGCCCGGCGATGACCGTGTACGAGCGGCCCTTCGGCCGTTACTTCGAGGATTTCGAGCCGGGGGACGTCTACCGGCACTGGCCGGGCAAGACCGTCACCGAGTACGACGACCATCTGTTCTGCATGATCACGATGAACCACCATCCGCTGCACACCAACGCGTGGTTCGCCGAGCACGAGACCGTGCACAAGAAGAACGTGGTGGTCGGGAACCTGGTGTACTCCCTGGTGCTGGGCATGAGCGTCCCCGACGTGAGCGGGTCGTGCATAGCCAACCTCGAAGTGGAGTCGCTGACCCACAAGAAGCCGACCTTCCACGGGGACACCATCTACGCCGAGACCCGGGTGCTGGAGCGGGTCCCCTCCTCCTCGAAGCCGGACCGGGGGATCGTGACGGTGGAGACCAAGGGTTTCAACCAGCGGGGGGAGGAGGTCTGCTACTTCCGCCGCAAGCTCATGGTCTGGAAGCGGGACGCCGCCCCGCCCCGGCAGCGCCCCTACCCCCCCGACGTCTGGGACTGAGGGCCCTTCCTCCCAGGATCAGCCAGGTAGGGGCCCGGGCGGGGGGTCGGGCTCAAGGGCCGGCCCGGCAGGTGCCGATAAAGCCCCTATGGCCCACGACTGGCTCGACGCGCTCCTGGGGACCCTGGACGCGGTCGACGGTTCCGACCTCCACCTGAAGGCCGGCTCCCCGCCCCGGATCCGGGTCCACGGGCGCCTCCAGGCCGTGACGGGGGAGGTAGTGGTCGTCCCCGGCGTGACCGCCGAGGTGGCCGCCGCCATCATGAGCCCCGAGGTGCACTCCCGGTTCGAGGAGCGCCACGAGGCCGACTTCGCCTACTCGGTCCCGGGGCTGGCCCGGTTCCGTGTGAACGCCTACTCGCAGCGCAACACGGTCGGGCTCGTGTTCCGCCGGGTCCGCACGACCGTGCCCGGCTTCGAGGAGCTGGGCCTGCCACCGGCGGTGGCCCGCCTGTCCGGGGAGCCCCGCGGCCTGGTCGTGGTGACCGGCCCGACCGGCTCCGGGAAGACGACGACCCTCGGCGCCATGATCGACCTGATCAACCGCACGCGCGAGTGCAACATCGTCACCATCGAGGACCCCGTCGAGATCCTCCACGCCGACCGCATGGCGTCGATCAGCCAGCGGGAGATCGGGACCGACACGAGCAGCTTCGCCATCGCCATGCGCGCCGCCATGCGCCAGGACCCCGACGTGATCCTGGTCGGCGAGATGCGCGACCTCGAGACCGCCGAGGCAGCTCTCACCGCCGCCGAGACCGGGCACCTCGTGCTGTCGACGCTGCACACCATCGACGTGGCCGAGACCGTCAACCGCATCGTGGACGTGTTCCCTCCGCACCAGCACTCCCAGGTGCGCGTCACTCTGGCCGGCGCCCTGCGCGGCGTGATCTGCCAGCGCCTGGTGCCCCGCTGCGACGGGGACGGACGAGTGGCGGCGGTCGAGGTGCTCGTGGCCAACGGCCGGGTGCAGCAGTGCATCCTCGACCCGCAGCGGACCAGCGAGATCTCCGACATCGTGGCCGAGGGCGAGTTCTACGGCATGCAGACCTTCGACCAGTCCCTGGCCCGCCTGTACGGCCAGGGCATCATCGACCTGCAGGCCGCCCTGGCCTCGGCCAGCCGCCCCCACGACCTCCGGGTCATGCTCGAGAGCGGGGGACTCGTCGCCACCGGGGTGTGACCCTCGTCACATGACCTGTTGTTCGAACGTGCACCAGGGGTAAATTCACCTCCAAGGTAACGGGGGGTCAGCGCTGAGAGTCACCTTCTACGGAGTGCGGGGATCCTGTCCCTGTCCGAGCGAGGCCAACCGGCGCTATGGCGGCAATACGGCCTGCGTGGCCCTGGAGGTGGACGGCCAGCCGCCCATCATCCTCGACCTCGGCACCGGGCTGCGCCAGTTCGGTCTGGGCCAGCCCACCGACGGCTCGTTCCGGGGGACGGCCCTCATCACCCACGTGCACTGGGACCACGTCCAGGGCCTCCCGTTCTTCCCCCCCGCCGACCGGGTCGGCGCCTGCTTCGACGTCTACGGGCCGCGCCAGGACGGGGAGAGCCTCGGGGAGGTGTTCAGCGGGCTGATGCGTCCGCCGTACTTCCCCGTGCAGTACAGCGACCTGCGCGGCCGCATCGAGTTCCACGACGTGGAGGACGACGTGTTCCCCGTCGGGGAGGCCAAGGTGAAGGCCCGCCCCATCCCCCACATCGGTCCGACCGTGGGCTACCGGATCGAATGGGGCGGCGCGGCGCTGGCGTACATCAGCGACCACCAGCAGCCCCTCACCGGCCACGAGATCTGTGAGGCGGCGCTCGAGCTGGCCGACGGTGTCGACCTGTTGATCCACGACGCCCAGTACACGCCGGCCGAGTTCGCCGAGAAGGCGCACTGGGGCCACTGCACCGTCGACTACGCCGTGCTCGTCGCCAAGGAGGCGGGCGCCCGCCGGCTGGCGCTGTTCCACCACGACCCGGCCCACGGGGACGACGACGTGGACCAGCTGCTCGACGGGGCCCGGTGCCTCGGCGCCATGGCCGGCCTCGACGTGGTGGCGGCGTCGGAGGGGCTGGTCGTGGAGCTCGGCCCCCAGGGTGAAGGAGCGCTGCGGCGGGTTAACGTCACCGGTTGATGAGCCGGGTCGATCTGCCGGGAGAGGGCACCCGGCCCGACGCCGCCCAGTTCCGGACCGTGCTCGGTCACTTCGCCAGCGGGGTGGTGGTCGTCACCGGGACCACGGCCCAGGGCCCGGGCGGGTTCACGTGCCAGTCGTTCACCTCGGTCTCGCTCGATCCCCCGCTCGTGGCGATCTTCCCCGGCAAGTCCTCGACCAGCTGGCCCGGAATCGGTGAGTCGGGTGCCTTCTGCGCCAACGTGCTGACCGAGGAGCAGGAGGCCCTGTGCCGGGCCTTCGCCGTGTCGGGCGGGGACAAGTTCTCCGGGGTGGGCTGGAGCACGGCCGCCACCGGCTCTCCGGTGCTCAACGACGTGCTGGCCTGGATCGACTGCCGGGTCGAGGCGGTCCACGACGCCGGTGACCACCTCGTCGTGCTCGGTCGGGTGCAGGAGATGGCCTACTCCAACGGCCGGCCTCTCCTCTTCTACCGTGGCGGCTTCGGCGGCTTCACTTCCTAGACAGCCCGGAGGGGCCCGTGCCCGAGGTGAAAGAGTCCCCCGAGATAGCCGGGGTCCTGGTGGTGGTGCCCGACGTCCACGGTGACGCCCGGGGCCGGTTCGTCGAGAGCTTCCGCCAGGAGTGGCTGCCGGTGTCGGCGCCCCCGATGATCCAGGGCAACCGGGTCGACCGGCGCACCGGTGCCCTGGTCGGGTTGCACTTCCACCTCCACCAGTCCGACTACTGGTACGTCATCCACGGCCGGGCGCGCACCGTGCTGCACGACCTGCGCCGGGGGTCGCCGACGCTGGGCCGCACTCTGCTCGTGGACATGGACGGTGACGCCGGGCCGGGCGTGTACATCCCGCCGGGCGTGGCCCACGGCTTTGCCGCCCACACCGACCTCACCCTCACCTACCTGGTCGACGGCTACTACAACCCCGACGACGAGCTGGGCGTGGCGTGGGACGATCCGGACATTGCGGCCGACTGGGGCGTAACCGATCCGGTTCTGTCGGGACGCGACCAGGCCAACCCGCGCCGGCGCGATCTTCCCGAAGCACTCACTCCGACCTTTGGTCCCCCCGGTACGCCTGTAGGTCTGCCCAGGTAACAGCCGTCCGCAGGGAGAAAACTCTGTCGGGAAATTGCAGAATGGGCCAGCCACGCTTATGGCGGGGCCCGGCGCCCGCCGGGCTGTGCGGCCAGGACGGAGTATGACGATGGAGCTGCGGTCGATTGGCGGAGCCCAGGTGGTGGCAGCGGCCACCGCCGACGTGGGAGCGACGCGGGAGCGGGTCCGGCAGTCCCGGATGCGGAAGCTGGCCGTGGTCCTTCTGCCGATCGCCGGCCTGCTGCTGGCGCGGGCGATCATGCACCCGGGTGCGGGCATCGGTATGCCCCACATCCCCTCCGGGTTGGTGCCGTACCTGCCCGGCTTCATCCTCGTGCTCCTGCTCTCGGTGGCTCTCGTGCTGCCGCTGCTCGGGGCGGGGCGCTCCCCGCACGTCCTGTACCGGCCCGGTGAGATCGACGTCCGCTTCGACGACGTGCGCGGCGCCGGGATCGTCCTCGACGAGGTCGTGAAGACCCTCAACCTGTTCCTGGCCCACCGCACCTTCTCCGAGAAGATGGGCGGGACGCCCCGCCGGGCCATCCTGTTCGAAGGGCCGCCCGGAACCGGCAAGACCTATCTGGCCAAGGCCATGGCCGCCGAGGCCGGGGTGCCGTTCCTGTTCGTGTCGTCGTCGGCCTTCCAGTCGATGTACTACGGCCAGACCAACCGCAAGATCCGCTCGTACTTCAAGGCCCTGCGCCGGTACGCCCGCCGCGAGGGTGGCGCCATCGGGTTCATCGAGGAGATCGACGCCATCGGCGCCGCCCGCTCCGGCATGGGGGGCGGAGGAGGCCGCGAGGGCATCGCCGGCGTGGTCAACGAGCTGCTCATCCAGCTGCAGTCCTTCGACCAGCCCACCGCCGGCTCCCGGGTCACCGGGTGGCTGGTCGACCTGGCCAACTCCTGGCTGCCCGCCTCGCGCCAGCTGCGCAAGGGCAAGCCCCAGCCCGCCAACATCCTCGTGATCGGCGCCACCAACCGGGCCGCCGACCTCGACCCCGCCCTCCTGCGCCCGGGCCGGTTCGACCGCTCGATCTACTTCGACCTACCCACCCGGGCCGGGCGGCGCGACATCATCGACTACTACCTCGAGCGCAAGGCCCATCATCCCGAGCTCGACGAGTCCGAGCGCCGCAACACCCTGGCCGCCATGACCTTCGGGTACTCGCCGGTCATGATCGAGCACCTCTTCGACGAGGCGCTGGTCTGGGCGCTGCGCCGGGGAGCCGACCGCCTCTCGTGGGACGACGTGCAGCAGGCCAAGATGACCGAGGAGATCGGGCTGGCCCAGCCGGTCGAGTACACCGAGGCGGAGCGGCGGACGATCGCCACCCACGAGTCGGGCCACGCCACGGTCGCCTGGCTGGTCGGCAAGGGCCGCAAGCTCGAGATCCTCTCGATCATCAAGCGCCGAGAGGCTCTGGGCCTGCTGGCCCACTCCGAGACCGAGGAGCGCTTCATGAAGACCCAGTCCGAGGTCGAGGCGCTCATCCAGATCGCCTTCGGCGGGATGGTGGCCGAGGAGCTGTTCTTCGGCGAGACGAGCTCGGGTGTCTCCGGTGACCTGCAGGCCGCCACCACCGCCGCCTGCCAGATGATCGGCAGCCTCGGCATGGGCAGCTCGCTGGTGTCGGTCGAGGCCATGCAGAGCGCCGCCGGCGGGAACGTGGTGGTGAAGGTGCTGGCCGACGAGTCGTCCCGCCACGAGGTGGAGGCGCTGCTGGCGCAGTCCCGGGACCAGGTGCGCACCATGCTCGAGGACAACCGCCACATCGTCGAGGGGCTCCGCGACGCCCTGCTGGACCGCGACGAGCTGGTGGCCCAGGAGATCCTGGAGGTGATCCGGGGCTCCGAGGAGCGCACCTACGACCTGCGCCCGGCTGCGCCCGAGCCGGTCTGAGGGGCGCTAGCCGACCCCGAGGGTCTCGAGCACGAAGGCCAGGATGAAGGCCTCGTCCCGCCAGGCGTCGTAGCGCCCGGACGGGCCCATGTGGCCCGCCCCCATCTCGACCTTGAGCAGCACGGGACGGCCCGACGTGGTGCTCTCCCGTAGCCGCAGCACCCACTTGGCCGGCTCCCAGTAGCTCACCCTCGGGTCGTTGAGACCGGTGGTGGCGAGGATGGCCGGGTAGGGCCGGGACGCCACGTTGTCGTACGGCGAGTACGACTTCATGTACCGGTAGACCTCGGCGTCCGCCTTGGGGTTGCCCCACTCCTCCCACTCGATGACGGTGAGCGGGAGGGTCTCGTCGAGGATCGTGGTCAGGCAGTCGACGAA
>DASUHN010000013.1 GCA_036273495.1 Acidimicrobiales bacterium
TGTTCGCTAGAACACGAACACCGAACACACGGAGGTGGACGGCCAGCGGACCGGCCCGGTTTCGGATAGAAGAGGCGGATGAGCGCCGAGCTGTGGAGCGACGTCGACCGCTACATCACCGACGTCCTGGTCGGATCCGACGCCGTCCTGGACGCCGCCCTGGCGGCGAGCAGGGAGGCCGGCCTCCCGCCGATCAACGTGGCCCCCAACCAGGGAAAGCTGCTCCACCTGCTGGCCCGGATCCAGGGGGCGCGCAGCATCCTCGAGGTCGGGACCCTGGGGGGCTACAGCACCATCTGGCTCGGCCGCGCCCTGCCGGCGGGCGGCCGCCTGGTGACCCTGGAGCTGGAGTCGCGCCACGCCGAGGTGGCCCGGGCCAGCGTCGAGCGGGCCGGGCTGGCCGACGTGGTGACGATCCGGGTCGGCCGGGCCCTCGACAGCCTGGAGGCGCTCGAGGCCGAGGGCGCCGGGCCCTTCGACCTGGTCTTCATCGACGCCGACAAGCCGAGCAACCCCGACTACTTCCGGTGGGCCCTCCGTCTGACCCGGCCTGGGAGCGTCATCATCGTCGACAACGTCATCCGCAACGGCGCCGTGGTCGACCCCGACAGCACCGACCCCGCCATCCGGGGGACGCGCGAGCTCAACGAGGTGATGGCGGCGGAGCGCCGGGTGAGCGTCACCGAGGTGCAGACCGTGGGCAGCAAGGGATACGACGGTTTTGCCCTGGCCCTGGTCCTGCCCGAGGGGGCGGCGGCGGGCCAGTAGCGCCGGATCCGCCGGGCCACCGAGAAGAGCAGGAACAGGTCCGCCAGCGCCAGCAGGACGAGCAGCCAGGGGAAGAAGGTCAGCGTCAGGGCGGGGTCGGACACCGTCGCCGCCGGCCCGGTGGCGGGGGTCGCCACCACGGACGCCCGGGCCAGCACCGAGCCGAAGCGGGGGGGATGGTCCCAGGTGGCGGTCAGGCGGACCTGCTGGCCGGGCAGGAGGTAGGCGGTCCGGGGGCTCATCGGGGCCGACACCAGCAGGGACGAGCCGCCCCGCTGCAGGAGCACCCGGCCCTGGTAGCGGAAGCGCTCGGTGCCGCTGTTGCGCAGCACCGCCGACAGCAGGACGTGGGACCCGCTGGTGTGGCTGACGAGCGGGCCGAGACGGACACCCAGCACGGTGGCGCCCGGGACCCGCACCGCCACCTCGAGCGCCTCCCGGGTCTGCACGGCGATGCCCGCGCCGGCGCCGCCGCCCGGGACCGCGCCCGTGCGGGGCGTGTTCTGGGCCACGACGGCTCCGCCGTAGTCCCCGGGCGGGGTCGCCTCCGGCACCTCCACCGAGAACGGGACGGCGGCCTCGGCCAACGGCGCCACCGTGACCGAGGGCGCCACTCGGATCCAGGCCCCGACGCCGTGCATGGTCCGGCCCAGCTGGGCCACCGTGAAGCCGCCGCTGCTGCCCAGGGGGATCAGGTCGGCCCCGAACAGGGCCAGCCTCAAGGGCTGCCGGGTCAGGTTGGACACGACGAGGGTCCCGGTCGCTTCCTGCCCCGGGGCCAGGCGGTAGGAGAAGTGGCCGGAACCCGCGGCCGGCGCCGGGGCGGGATGCACGGCGAACACCGCGCTGGCCGCCACGGCCACCGCGCTCACGCTCGGCACGGCGTCAGCCGACGATCGTGTACTGCAGGGTGCAGGTGTAGACGTTGTTTATGGGCACGAAGCCGGTGCTCGACAGGTTGAGGTTCACGGCGGGCGTGACCGCCCAGGTGCCGTCGTTGTCGAGGCCGCTGGCCGGCGGGCTGGCGCTGGCGTAGGCCGTGGTGGCCGCCACCGGTACCGGGCTGCCGAAGGTCGGACCGGCCAGGGAGCCTCCCGGCGCCGCCGCCCCGAAGCTCGAGGTCCCCCCGCCGCTGGCGGTGACCTCGGTGGCCGAGAGCGGCACGGTGGCGGCCACGGGCCCGGACGGGGTCACGTAGGTCAGCGCCGTCGCCGGGATGGTGGCGTTGGCGGTCTGCAGCCCCGCCGGCAGCCCGCTGGTCGGAAGGAAGCAGTCCGACGCCGCCACCGACGCGCTCCAGTCGACGCTGTCGTCGAGGGTGTCGGTGATCAGGACCGAGCCCAGGCCGACCGGCACGCTGCTCGACGGGGTGATGCTCCCGATGCTCACGGGTGAGGCGGCGATCGACAGCTGGGCGCTGGGGGTGAAGCTCACCGTCTGGGTGCTGCCCGTACCGCTGGTGGCACCCGCCGGCCCCGCCAACAGCAGCAGCGCCACCGGCACCGCCACCGCGGCCCCAGCCGCCGTCTTCCTCCCGCCGACCCGCCGGATCCGTCCGCTTGCGCCGATCCTGTGCCTCGTCATGGGCCGCTCCTTGTGTTGCGCTCGACGCGCCTGAGGATGGAGTTGGCAGGGGATCGACCCGGGAAGGGACCACCTGTAGTCCCGCGGACGGGTCATTTTCGTCAATGATCCGTTCGGGCCATCAACCCGTAGTCCGGCCGCGGGCGGGAATGGGTGCGGATGGCTCCGGCCCCCTGCAATACCCTCCACCCGTGGTGATCCCCGACCGCATCGCCCCGTTGGTGAGCGAGACCGCCGAGCTGGCGGAGCGTTTCGCCGCGGCCGGGCACCGCCTCTATCTGGTCGGCGGCGTGGTCCGCGACGCCATCGTCGACCGACTGGCGCCCGAACACGACCTCGACCTCACGACCGACGCCGTCCCCGACCGGGTGGAGGAGATCCTCGAGGGGTGGGCGGACAGCACCTGGGTCCAGGGGAAGCGCTTCGGCACCATCGGGGCCCGGCGGGGGAGCCGGACCTTCGAGATCACCACCCACCGGGCCGAGGCGTACGTGCCCGATTCCCGCAAGCCCGAAGTGGCCTTCTCGACGTCGATCGAGGCCGACCTGTCGCGGCGCGACTTCACCGTCAACGCCATGGCGCTGCGGCTGGGGCCCGACGGCGGCGCCCCGCCGGAGCTGGTCGACCCCTTCGACGGGCTGGCCGACCTGGCGGCCCGCCGGCTGCGGACCCCGCTGGCGCCGACGGAGTCATTCGGGGACGACCCGCTGCGGATGATGCGCGCCGCCCGGTTCATCTCGGGCTACGGGCTGGTGCCCGAGCGCGCCCTGGTGGAGGCCGTGGTGGACATGCGCGCCCGGCTGGAGATCGTCTCGGCCGAGCGGATCCGGGACGAGCTCGACAAGCTGATGGTCGTCGAGCGTCCCTCCGACGGTCTCTGGTTCCTCGTCAAGACCGGGCTGGCCGAGGAGTTCCTGCCCGAGCTGCCCGCCCTGGGCCTCGAGCAGGACCCGATCCACCGGCACAAGGACGTCCTGGCCCACACCATCGCCGTGATCGAGAAGACCCGCTCCGACCGCCTGCTGCGGTTGTCGGCGCTGTTCCACGACGTGGGAAAGCCGAAGACCCGGTCGTTCGGTCCCGGGGGGGTGTCGTTCCACCACCACGAGGTCGTGGGGGCGCGGATGACGCGCGACCGGATGCGGGCCCTGCGCTACCCGGGCGAGGACGTCGAGACGGTGGCCACGCTGGTCGAGCTCCACCTGCGTTTCCACACCTACCGGCTGGGCTGGACCGACCGGGCCGTGCGCCGGTACGTGCGCGACGCCGGTCCGCTGCTCGAGCGCCTGAACGAGCTGACCCGCGCCGACTGCACGACGCGCAACGAGGCCAAGGCGCGCGCCCTGGCACGTCGCATGGACGAGCTGGAGCGCCGTACCGCGGAGCTGCGGGCGCAGGAGGAGCTCGACTCCATCCGTCCCGACCTCGACGGGCGCCAGGTGATGGAGCTCCTCGGACTGCCGCCCGGTCCCGTCGTGGGACGGGCGCTCGGCTTCCTGCTCGAGGCGCGCCTCGACGAGGGCCCCCTCGGTGAGGAGGAGGCCACCCGGCGGCTGCTCTCGTGGTGGGAGGAGTCCGGGCGCGACGAACGCGCCTAACCTCTGACAGCCGGGCGCGCCATCGGGAAACTGCTGTCTCTTCGGGGGTCGACGCATGTCGAGCGAGCGCCATTCGGTCGTGGTCGAGCGACGGGGCACCGCCCACCGGGCGTGCTGCACGTGCGGGTGGTCGGGCCACTCGTGGAACGAGCTGCGCCCGGCCGAGGCCGACGCCTGGCACCACGTCCACGGCGACGAGCGCATCGTCGACGTCCGCCCCGGCCCGGCGCCGCCGACGACGAGTGGCTGGAGCTGCACACCGCCCGGCGGCTGCTCGACGCCGCCCTCGGCCGGGCCGACTCCGACTACGCCGGACTGGGGTCGTAGGTCGGGGGTCGGAGGGCGCCCGACCATCGGCCGGTTCGTCGCCTCGGGCCCGATTTGATCCTCAAGCGCGGGGCCCCGGGGGACGAGGGAATTGCATGGCCCAGGTCCGAGCCCAGTGCACGAGGTGCGAGGTCATCGAGGTCCCCTGCCCGGCCGTCACCGTGGTGCGGCGGGCGTGGGAGTCGGAGGCCGAGTACCACCTCGCCTGCCCCCACTGCGGTGGGGTCGTGCGGGGCCTGCTCCGGCCGACGACAGCCATGCAGCTGGTCGCCGAGGGGGCCCGGCTTCTCGAGGTCGACGACGCCGCCGGCCGGCCGTTGACCGTCGAGGAGATCGAGGACTTCGCCGCCGCCCTGTGGGAGCCCGGCGCCCTCGAGCGCGAGCTGGCCAGCCTCTCCAACTAGGCGGCGTCCCCGCCGGGGGTCAGCCGATGGGGCCGGGGCGGCCCAGCAGGAAGCCCTGGGCGGCGTCGATGCCCATCCGGCGCACCACGTCCAGGTCCTCGGCCCGCTCGACGCCCTCCGCCACCGTCCGCCGCCCCAGGGCGTGGGCCAGCTCGGCGGTGAAGCGGATGATCTCCCGGTCCGGGAGGCGCTCGGCGGCCTCGACCACGAAGCAGCGGTCGATCTTGATCTCGTCGAAGTGGAGCCGCTGGAGACGGGACAGCGACGAGTCACCGGTGCCGAAGTCGTCCAGGCTGATCCCCACCCCGAGGGCGGCCAGGGCCGCCATGGTGGTCCCGGCCAGCTCGAGCTGGATCGGCCACCCTCTCTCGGTCAGCTCGAGGGTGAGGGCATCGGGGGCCAGGGCGTACTCGTCGAGCAGCTCGGCCACGGTCCCGACGATCCACTCCTCGGTCAGCGACTCGGGGAAGACGTTGACCGACACGCCCGCCGGCGAGCCCGCCGCCCGCCAGGCGGCGCAGTCCGACACCGCCCGCTCCAGCACCCATGCGGTCAGCCGCCCGCCCAGCCAGCTGTTCTCGGCCAGGGGCAGGAAGTCGTCGGGGCCGGTCAGGCCCAGGGTGGGGTGGTTCCAGCGGACCAGGGCCTCCATGCCCACGGCCAGCCCGGACGTGAGGTCGATGATCGGCTGGTAGTGGAGGACGAGCTGTTCCCCTTCGACGGCATGTAGAAGGTCGAAGCTCGTCCCCAGGTTGACCTTCTCCCGGGAACCCGTGGCCACCACCCCCAGCATCCGACCACCAATCTGAAGAAGAGAGTTCCGCTTAGGCAACTCTAACCTAAGGTGTCAATCGTCTAAACATCAAATTCGGACAAATTTCGCGAGGGGTCAGGGCGCCCGCCGGGGGTGGCGGAGATTCTGCACCGCCCGGCCCGCCGGATCGGTGATGGTCACCCGAGGCGGCTGACCGCCAGGCCGGCCGCCAGGAGCACGGCCGTCCAGGCCGAGAGCCGCAGGGCCTGCTCGAGCGGCGCCAGCAGCTCGGCCCGTCCCACCGCCTCGACCCGCCCGTCGGCGTGGACCAGGCGCACGTCGGCGCCCCGGACCCGCCGGCGCAGCGTCCGCGCCGGCGTGGACAGGACCCGTTGGGCCCCCGACCACATGGCGGCCCCGGCCGCGGCCAGCACCGCCCCGCCGGTCACGCTGTGGGACTGGGCGAAGGCCGCCGTCAGCACCGGGAACGCCCCCCACCCCAGGGAGAAGCCGGCCGCCCCGTGCACCAGCCCCCCCGCCAGCTCCAGGTCGTAGCCGACGACCAGCGCCGCCCCGACGGCCATGAACAGCACCAGCCAGCCTCCGACCCGGGTGACCCCGACGGCCCCGACGATCAGCGCCCCGGCCAGGCCCGCCCCCGCCACCGCCGCCAGGACCGGGGCCGGGATGGCGGTCCCGAGGGGCCGGCCCTGCAGCTCGTCGAGGGCGTGGGCGGCCACCCCCACGGCCAGGAAGAACGCGAGCAGGGTGGCGAGCAGGGTCGTGACCGACACCCGGGGCGCCAGGCAGGCGCCGATGACCACGAACGCAAGGTGCCACGCCGTGTACGGCGGGTGCAGCAGCGTCCACCAGTCGGCCACAGGTCCCCGCCGGGCGTAGTAGGCGGCGGGCTCAGCCACCCCTCCGCCCCCACATCACCAGCCCGCCCCCGAGGCTCATCAGCTCGACGTGGACGTCGGTGATCCCCGCCGCCTCCCACATGGCCACGTGGGCGGTGAGGGGGTGGCGGCGGTAGTGGCCGGAGATGTTCGGCCCGAGGAACCGGCCAACCGCGAACCACGCCGGGCCCCCGGTGAGCAGGCCGGCGAGGGGGAGGACGACCCGGGTGTACAGCCACCACCAACCCCGCCAGAACGGGTTCGGGGGGACGTGGAACTCCAGGTTCGAGATGACCCCGCCCGGGCGCACCACCCGGGCCAGCTCGGCCACGGCCGCGGCGGGGTCGTCGACGTAGCGGAGCAGGTAGGTGAAGGTGAGGGCGTCGAAGCTGCGGTCGGGGAAGGGGAGCGCCTCGCCCCGGGTGCGGACGAGCGAGATGCGACCGGCCAGGCCCGCGGCGCCGATCCGGCGGGCGCCCCCGGCCAGCATGTCGGTGCTGAGGTCGGCGCCGACGACCCGGGCCCCCAGGCGCTCGGCCTCCTGGATGGCGACGCCCGCGGTGCCCGTGGCCACGTCGAGGACGATCGGTGCGCCGGTGCCCCGGCCCGAGCCCGATCCCGCCGCGATGGCGTCCACCATCCGCCGGCGCCACCGGCGGTTCTGGCCGAACGACAGCAGCTCGGCCAGCAGGTCGTAGCGGGCGGGCAGCCCGCGGAACAGCCTCTGGGAGAAGGAGTTGAGGCCGGACCCGGCCGTCAGTTTCCCTCTTTGCGGGCGCGCACGATCAGGGTGCGCGGGACGAAACGGAAGGCGTCGCGCCAGTGCTGGCTGCGGGGGCCCCCGGGCAGCGGCTCGGGCTCGAGCATGACGTCGACCCGGTAGCTGGCGCGGACCAGGCCGGTGTAGATGTCCTCGAACGTGTGGTGGTAGTCGGTGAAGGCCACCCCGCCCCACTGGTAGTCGATGGTGGAGCGGTCGAAGTAGGACCGCCGGACCAGGAGCGGCTCGGCGGCGTCGTCGTCGATCATCGAGTAGGCGGGATGCGGCAGGCTGAACACCAGCGGGGCCCCGACCCGCAGCACCCGGTGCACCTGGCGGAACACCCGGTTGAGGTCCTCGACGTAGCCGAAGGCGTAGGCGGAGAACGCCAGGTCGACGGAGTCGGCGCGCAGGAACGCCAGGTCGGCCAGGTCCCCCTGGCGCAGCTCCACGCGCACGTCCTCGCGCTCGACCAGACGGCGGGCGAAGCCCAGCTGCTCCGCCGAGAAGTCCACCCCGATGGCGGTGGCCCCCTGCTTGGCGAAGGCGATCGAGCACTGCGCCCCCCCGCATCCCAGCTCGAGGACCCGCTTGCCCTTCAGGTCCCCGAGCAGGCGCAGCGAGCTCTCGTCGGGGATGTCGGGGCCGTAGTGGGCGACGTCCGTGGAGAGCTGGGCCCCGGCCTGGTAGGCCGTGGTGTGGCGGTCCCAGGCGGCGGCATTGTCGGTGGGCACGCCCTCATCATGTCGTACCCTTTTCCCATGAGGCGAGGCCGCAAATAGGCATGGGCCGGATCGAGAGAGGCTTCCGCCTGGCCGGGGCCAGCTGGCAGGTGCTGCGGTCGGACAAGGCCCTGATGGTCCTGCCCGTGGTGTCGGTGCTGGCGATCGTGGTCTTCTCGGCCGCGGTGCTGAGCCCGGCGCTGGTCAACGGGGTGTCCCACACCAGCAGGCCCGCCCTCTATCTGCTGTTGGCGCTGGTGTACTTCGTGTCGACGTTCGTGGCGACGTTCTCCAACGCCGCCATCGTGGCCGCCGCCACCGACCGGCTCCGGGGCGGCCCGGGCTCGGTGAGCCAGGGACTGCGGACGGCGTGGACGCGGGTGGACAAACTGCTGGCGTGGTCGGCGCTGTCGGCCTCGGTCGGCCTGGTGCTGCGGGCCCTGGAGGAGCGGGGCGGGATCTTCGGCGCCATCGTCGGGCGGCTGATCGGGGCGGCGTGGAGCGTGGTGACGTTCTTCGTGGTGCCGGTGATGATCTACGAGCCCGTCGGTCCCATCGACGCCGTGAAGCGGTCGGGCTCGCTGTTCCGCCAGCGATGGGGGGAGCAGCTGGTCGGCAACGGGTCGATCTCGATAGCCATGATCGTGGTCGGGATCCCCGTCGTGGTCCTGTGCGCCGTGCTCGGCGCCGTGGCCCCGGCCCTGGCGATCGTGGTGGCCGTCCTCGGCTTCGGCACCCTGCTGGCCGCCGGCGCCGCCCTGAGCGGGATCTTCAACGCCGCCCTCTACCGGTTCGCGGTGTCCGGCGAGGTCAGCGCCCCGTTCTTCTCCCAGGACTTCGAGCAGGCCTTCCGCCCCCGCCGGAGCCGCGGCGGGGGGTTGTTCGGGGGTGGCGGACTGGGTGGATTCGGGGCGCCCGGTGGGTTCTCAGGTAAGGGTTTCGGCCACGGGGACTACGAGCCGCCGGCCATCTGAGCGAACTCCTCCACCATCAGGCGGGCGGCCTCGTCCCGGTACTGCACCGGCGGGGACTTCATGAAGTAGGCGGACGGGCCCAGCAGCGGGCCGCCGATGCCCCGGTCGAGGGCCACCTTGGCGCAGCGCACGGCGTCGATGATCACGCCGGCGGAGTTCGGTGAGTCCCAGACCTCGAGCTTGAGCTCGATGTTGAGCGGGACGTCGCCGAAGTTGCGGCCCTCCACCCGGATGTAGGCCCACTTGCGGTCCTCCAGCCAGGGCACGTGGTCGGACGGGCCGATGTGCACCGAGTCCGACGAGATGCCCCGCTCGATCTGGCTGGTGACCGACTGGGTCTTGGAGATCTTCTTGGACTCCAGCCGCTCGCGCTCGAGCATGTTCTTGAAGTCCATGTTGCCGCCCACGTTGAGCTGGTAGGTGCGGTCGAGGACCATGCCGCGGTCCTCGAGCAGGCGGGCCAGCAGGCGGTGGACGATGGTGGCGCCGACCTGGGACTTGATGTCGTCCCCGATGATCGGCACGCCGGCGTTGCTGAAGCGGGCCGCCCACTCGGGATCGGACGCGATGAACACCGGGATGGCGTTCACGAAGGCGACCTTGGCGTCGAGGGCGGCCTGGGCGTAGTGGCGCTGGGCCGCCTCGGAGCCGACCGGCAGGTAGGAGACGAGCACGTCGGCCCCGGTCTCCTTCAGCACCTGGGCCACGTCGACCGGGGCGGCGGGGGACTCCTCGACCGTCTGGCGGTAGTACTTGCCGAGCCCGTCGAAGGTCGGGCCCCGCTGCACGGTCACGCCGAGCTCGTCCACGGCGGCGAAGCGGATCGTGTTGTTCTGCCCGCAGGAGATGGCCTTCGACAGGTCGAGGCCCACCTTGCTGGCGTCTACGTCGAAGGCGGCCACGAACTCCACGTCCCCGACGTGGTAGCCCCCGAGGGTCACGTGCATGAGGCCGGGCACCGCCTCGGTCGGATCGGCGTCCCGGTAGTAGGTCACGCCCTGGACCAGCGAGCTGGCGCAGTTGCCCACCCCGGCTATTGCCACCCGGATCTTGCTCATCGCTCCGCTCCCATCTGCTCGGTTACGTCCTGCTCGTGCTCCCCGGACCGCTCGGCCTCGATCAGCCGGTCGATCCACGAGATGTCCCGCTCGGTGGCCTCGGTGCTGTGCTCGGCGATCGAGCGGGCGTAGCGGTCCCACCGCTCCCTCCCGGCCCGGACCGCGGCCTGGGCCCGCACCAGCCGCTCGGCCAGGTGGGCCCGCCGGCGCTCCAGCATCCCGAGCCGCTCGTCGGCCGCCAGGTGCCGGGCGAAGGCCAGGCGCAGGTTGAACGCCCGGTCGTCGTCGGGGCCGTCGGCCTCGGCCAGCAGGCGGGAGAACAGCGCCTCCCCGTCCGGGGTGATCCGGTACACCTTGCGGCCCCGGGAATCCCGCCCTGAAGAGCGGCGGGCCCGGAAGGCGGCCAGCTCCCCGGCCAGCGACCCGGCGCTCGGCACCCCCACGGGCGAAGGTGCCGCTCCCTCCACCACCTCCACCGCCCCCGAACGGGCCAGGCGCCGGAGGGCGGGGTACAGCGACCCGAACGACACCCGGGACAGGGGCCCCAGGGTCTCGGTCAGGCGCTTCTTGAGCTCGTAGCCGTGCAGCTCCTGATCCTTGAGCAACCCGAGGATGGCCAGTTCGAGCACGAAATGCACATTAGCACGGCCGATATATCGAGTCGATATATCGGAAGTCTCTTAACCTCCCCGGGACGGCTCAGATCCGCTCCAGGGCGCCCCCGTCGAAGATCGGGGCCATCCCGTGGGCGGCCACGTCGGCGTCCAGGTCGGCCGGGCCCGGCGCTCCGGCACCCGGTGCCCCGGATGCGGCGGCGAGGGTCGGCCCCAGCAGGCGGAGGTCGCTGGAGGTGTTGAGGAACAGCCCGGGCCGGGCCAGCACGAAGCGGACGGCCCGGTCGAGGGCGTCCCCGGGCGGGAGGGCGTCGTACCAGCTGAACCGGGGCCCGTCGTGGTCGGGGTCCCAGCGCCTCCGGGCCACCGCCTTGATGGTCTGCACCGCCACGTCCCGCTCGGCGCAGACGGCCAGGAGCGCCTCCACGTCGCGCCGGTAGTCCTCGTCCCGGAGCAGGACGTGGCTGTAGGGGAGGAGCACCGAGGCGAAGTCGAAGCGCTCGAGCGAGCGCAGGTGCATGCGGGCTATGCGCAGGCCGTGCCCGGTCACCCCGATGAACCGGCACAGCCCCTCGTCCCGGGCCCGGGCCAGGGCCCCGACGGCGCCGCCGGGCCCGTGGGCCGTCTCCCATTCGTCCTCCTCGACCAGGTTGTGGAGCTGGATGAGGTCGACGTGGTCCACGCCCAGGCGCTGCAGCGACCTCTCCAGCCCGGCCCGGGCGCCGTCCCCCCGGCGCTCGTGGGTCTTGGTGTTGAGGAAGAACTCGGCGCGCCGGCGGGCCAGCCACGGGGCCAGGCGCAGCTCGGAGTCCCCGTAGTCGGCGGCGGTGTCGAGGTGGTTGACGCCGTGCTCGAGGAGGAGAGGCAGGGCGGTGTCGGCCTTCTCCTGGGTCACCCGTGACAGGGCCGCCGCGCCGAAGATCACCCGGCTGGAGCTGTGGCCGGTCCCCCCGAAGGGCGCGCGCTCGATGTGTTCTGGCATAGCGGGACGGTAGCCTCGCGGCCCTGATGCGGCTCCTGCCTCAGTCCCTCATGGGCTCGATGCCGGCCCCGGCGGGCCAGGTCGACTTCCGCCTGGCGCGCAACGCGGTGCTGTCCGAGTTCAGGAAGGGCCGGCTGGGCCGCAACGAGGTGTGCGACGCCCACCCCGAGCTCATCCGGGCCGCCCGCAGCATCGGGGAGCCGACCCAGGAGTGCTGCCCGATCTGCGAGAAGCGCGAGGTGGTGCTGGTGAGCTACGTCTTCGGCCCCGGGCTGCCCCCGTCGGGCCAGACCGTGGCGACCGACGCCGAGCTGCGCCGCCTGGCGCGCCGGGGACGGGATCTCGCCTGCTACGTCGTGGAGGTCTGCCCCGAGTGCGCCTGGAACCACCTGGCGCGCACCTTCCCCGTCGGCCGCCTCGCCCGGTCCTGAAGCGGCGCGGACCGCGCCGGGGGGCAAGGAGGCCTTCCTGGTTCTGGCGCTACCGGCGGCTGCTGTTCCTCCTCGGCTTCCTGTTCGTGACGGCGCTGGCGGGCTTCGCCTACCTGCTGCTGCTGGCCCCGCTGCCCCCGCCGACGGTGCAGGGCCAGACCACGTTCATCACCGACGCCTCGGGCAACCGCCTGGCCACCATCGACAACGGGCAGAACCGGATCCCCGTGAGCCTCAAGAAGGTTCCGCCGGTCGTCGTGCGGGCCATCCTCGACACCGAGGACCACGCCTACTACCAGCACGGGGCCCTCGACCCCATCGGCATCCTGCGCGCCGCCTGGTCCGACGCGAAGGGCGGGTCGCTGCAGGGCGGCTCGACCATCGCCCAGCAGTACGTGAAGCAGGTCTACGTCGGCACCCAGCGCACCTTCCTCCGCAAGCTGCGGGAAGCGGCCGCCGCCGTGCGGCTGGAGCGCCAGCTCAGCAAGGACCAGATCCTCGAGCGCTACCTCAACACCATCTACTTCGGGCGGGGCGCCTACGGGATCGAGGCCGCCTCCGAGGTGTACTTCGGCAAGGACGTGTCGAAGCTGGGCCTGCGGGAGGGCGCCTACCTGGCCGGGCTGATCCGCTCGCCGGTCACCGCCGACGCCACGACCGCCCCGGCCACCGCCGACCGCCGGCGGAACATCACCCTCGACGAGATGGTCCGCTACCACGACATCACGACCGCCCGCCGGGCCCAGGTCGAGGCCCAGCCCGTCGCCTCCTACGTGATCAACCCGAAGCAGGAGGCCCCCCAGGTCGTCGACACGCAGGTCGGGACCCAGTATTTCGTCGACTACGTGCGCCGGGTCCTGATCCAGCGCTTCGGCCTGGCCACGGTCGAGGCCGGGGGCCTCCGCGTGAAGACGACGCTCGACCTGCACAGACAGCAGCAGGCCTACGACGCCGTGTACGGCTACCTGAGGCCGTCCGACCCCGCCGGCGCCCTGGTCTCGGTCGACCAGAACGGCAACGTGGTGGCCATGGTCGGGGGCAGGGACTACTCGCAGTCGCAGGTGAACCTGGCCACCGGGACGGCCGGAGGTGGATCCGGGCGGCAGGCCGGTTCGACGTTCAAGCTGTTTGCCCTGGCGACGGCCGTGCACGAGGGGTACTCGCTGGACTCGGCGTTCCCGGCTCCGGCCCGGCTGGTGCTGGCGAAGGCCGACAACGGCAAGGACTACGTGGTGAACAACTTCCAGGGGGAGTCGTTCCCCAACCGGATCAACCTGATCCAGGCCACCGCGGAGTCGGTCAACACCGTGTACGTCCAGCTCGAGGAGCAGCTCGGGGTCGACCGCCTGGCCACCACGGCCCACGAGCTCGGCGTCCAGTCCCCCCTGCCGACCGGGCCGTCCTTCGTCCTCGGGGCGGCCGACGTCTCGGTGCTGGAGATGGCCGGCGCCTACTCGGCGGTCGCCGACGGCGGCGTGCGGGTGACCCCCCGGGTGATCGAGCAGGTGACGACGTCGGACGGTCGCGTCCTGTGGGACGACGAGCCGGCCCGCTCCCGGGTCCTGTCGTCGTCGGACGTGGCCCAGATCGACTACGCCCTGCGCCAGGTCGTGCAGCACGGGACCGGGACGGGGGCCCAGGTGCCGGGCCACGAGGTGGCGGGCAAGACGGGAACGACCAACAACTACAACGACGCCTGGTTCATCGGCTACACCCCGACCCTCACGACGGCGGTGTGGATGGGCTACGCCGCCGGGGACTCGCACCAGATGCTGAACGTGCGGGGCGGCCCGGTGTCCGGCGGCACCCTGCCGGCCACGATCTTCAACCGGTTCATGTCCCAGGCCCTGGCCGGGACCGACTCGGGCACCTTCCCGTCCGTCTCCAGCTTCGGGGGCAAGCTGCTGACCGGGTCGTCGGCGTATTACAACCCGACCACGACGACGGCCGGGGGCTCGTCCGGGGCCACGCTGTCGTCGACCACGTCCACCACGGCCGGGCCGGGCGGCACCCCTGGCTCGTCGACGACCACGTCGTCGACCAGCTCCACCTCCACGTCCTCCACCACGTCCACGACCCGGCCCCCCGAGACGACCACCACCCGGCCGGCCACGACGACCACCACCCGGGCCCCGCCGGTGCCGGGTCCCGGCCCCTAGTCGCGGTCGACGACCTCGTGGGGGTAGAGCGAGCGGCAGGAGAAGCACCACAGCTCGTCCTGGTCGACCGTGGTCCGGGAGCCGGGGGTGTCCCACGCCTCGGGCACCAGGTAGATGCGCCTGACGACGACCAGCTCGTCGTCCTCCCCGCCGCAGTTCTCGCAGACCCGGTCCATTTCGTCGACCCGACGCTATCGGGCCGGCCGGCCGACCCAACCGGGGCAGGGCCGGGGCCGGCGGGTGTGGAACTAGACTGCCTGCAACCGCCGGCAGCCGTGGGGCGCTGGACGGGGAGGAGGTAACGGCTCATGGGCAAGCCGCTGACCGTGCCCGCGATCCGCGCCCACAAGCGCGGGCCGGGGCAGGACCCGCTCGTGATGGTGACGGCGTACGACGCCCCCACCGCGCGGATAGCCGACGAGGCCGAGGTCGACCTGATCCTGGTCGGGGACTCGGTCGCCAACGTGGTGCTGGGCTACGAGGACACCCTGCAGGTGACGGTGGCCGACATGGCCCATCACGTCGGGGCGGTGGCCCGGGCCCGGCCCCGGCCGCTCATCGTCGGTGACATGCCGTGGCTCAGCTACCACCGGGGTCCGGAGGACGCGGTGGCCAACGCCGCCGTCCTGGTCCGGGCGGGGGCGGGGGCGGTCAAGCTCGAGGGGGGCGCCAAGCGCGTCCCGGTGGTCGAGGCCCTGGTCGACGCCGAGATTCCGGTGATGGGTCATCTCGGGCTGACGCCGCAGTCGGTGCACGCCATGGGCGGCTACCGGGTGCAGGGCCGGGACATGGCCGCCGCCGAGCAGATGCTGAGGGATGCAGAGACGCTGGTGGAGGCGGGGATCTTCGCCCTGGTGCTGGAGGGGGTGCCCGACGTGCTGGCGGCCCGGGTGACCGCCGCGGTCGAGGTGCCGACAATCGGCATCGGCGCCGGGCCGGCGTGCGACGGCCAGGTGCTGGTGATCCACGACCTGCTCGGCCTCGAGGACCGGGTCACCCCGAAGTTCGTGCGCCGGTACGCCTCGTTGAAGGCCGACGCGGTGGCGGCGGTGGCGGCGTTCGCGTCCGACGTCCGCGCCGGCGCCTTCCCGAGCTCGGAGGAGAGCTACCACGTGCCCGGCGAGTCCCTCGACCCGTACGGGCGCGGGGCGGCGGCCAGCGCCTGAGGACGGCCGGCCCCGGCGAGGCCGGGGAGCTCGCGGCGAGGCGCGGAGCTTGCGCCGCGGCGGGGCTCGAGGCGAGGCCCCTGCCCCCCGGTCTGGTTTCACATAGTCCGATTTCGTCGTTGTGCATGATTATGCAGCGGTCCAAATTCGGACCATGTGAAACGGCGGAGGTAGGGGAGGTCTCCCCCCGCCGTAACCTCGCCCGCCGTGAACCCGTTCCTCGATCCGCCGGCGTGGGTCGGGGATCCGGCCCACCGCTTTCTCACGCGGGTCGGGAGCGAGCCGTGGCTGCGCCGGCTGCGGTCGGGCGTGTGGACGTTGCTCGTCCTGGCCTGCCTGGCCTTTCTGGTCGCGGGGGCTGACCGCCCCGCCGATCCCCACCTCACCAACCAGGTCCTGCCCGGGTTCAGCCCCCCGACGACGGCGGTGTCACACCCGTAGTCCAGGATGGGCCCCGTGGTAGGGTTGCCGACTTCAATCGAGCCCTGCCCCGGCTACGGGGCCCCGGTCGCCGACGACGGGTCCACAGGGAGGAGTGCCAATGCGGCCCTATGAGGTCGTGATCATCTTTGACGCCGGCCTTGAGGAAGAGGTCATCGGATCTGTCCTCGACCGCGCCGCCGAAACCATCCGCACCCACGGGGGGACCGTCGGCCGTGTGGATCGATGGGGACGGCGCCGCTTCGCCTACGAGCTGGCTCACCGCCAGGAGGGCTATTACGTCCTCCTCGAGATGACCAGCTCGCCCGAGGCGGTGGCCGAGCTGGACCGGGTCCTCTCACTCGCTGACGAGGTGCTCCGTCACAAGACCATCCGCGTCCCCGACGCCGCCGCCGGCCGATCCAAGTCGGCGCCGACGGGGGCCGCGCCGGTCGAGGCGGGCACCGCCCAAGCTTGAACTGAACGGGAGCGGAGAGAGAAGAATGTCCAACGGAAACAGCGTCACTCTGGTCGGCAACATCACGCGGGACCCGGAGCTGCGATTCACGCCGAGCGGTCAGGCCACGGCCTCGTTCGGCCTGGCGGTCAACAGAAGGTGGCAGAACCGCCAGACCCAGGAGTGGGAGGAGGCCACGTCCTTCTTCGACGTGGTGTGCTGGAGGGAGCAGGCGGAGAACGCCAGCGAGAGCCTGGCCCGCGGCTCGCGGGTGATCGTGACCGGGCGCCTGGAGCAGCGCAGCTGGGAGACGCCCGACGGCGACAAGCGCTCCAAGGTCGAGGTCGTCGCCGACGAGATCGGCCCCAGCCTGCGCTGGGCCACGGCATCCATCACCAAGAACGAGCGCCGGGGCCCGGACGGCGGTGGGGGAGCCTCCCGTGCCGCCGCGCCGGTCGGTGCCGGTGCCGGCGGTGGCGGTGGCGGCAACGACTTCGACGAGGAGCCGTTCTAGAGCATGCCCAGGAACAGCGACCGCGACCGTGATCGCAAGCGGGGAACCAAGGACACCGGCCGGCGCACCAAGAAGAAGGTCTGCATCTTCTGCAAGGAGCACCTCGGCTGGGTCGACTACAAGGACGTCAACCTGCTGCGGCGGTTCATGAGCGACCGCGGGAAGATCCGCGCCCGGCGGGTGTCGGGTAACTGCGCCCAGCACCAGCGGGACGTGGCCGTGGCCATCAAGACGGCGCGGGAGCTGGCCCTGCTTCCCTACACCCAGCGGACGGTCAGCGAGCGGGGTGGGCCCCGCGGCCGCCGCCGCCGGGACGACGAGGGCCCGGAGCGGGAGGCCCCCCGGCCGCCCGCCGACGCCGAGGCCCCGGATCTGGAAGACGTCGGTACGGCGGAGACCGACGAGGAGGCCGAGGGGTCCGGGAACGGATCGGTCGCGGCGGGTGTGTCGGCCGGCGGCTCCGAGGACGCGGAGGCCTAGATGCGGGTGGTGCTCCGGGCCGACGTGGACGGCGTCGGGAAGAAGGGGGACGTGGTCGAGGTGGCGGACGGTTTCGCCCGGAACTTCCTGCTCCCGCAGGGCCGGGCCTTCCGTGCCACCGACGGCGTCCTGACCCAGGCGGCGGCCATGCGCCGGGGCCGGGATCTGAAGGACGCCAAGGACCGGGCCTCGGCGGAGACCGTGGCCCGGGAGCTGGTGGCCAAGGTCATCCGCATCACCGCCAAGGCGGGCACCGAGGGCCGGCTGTTCGGGTCGGTCACCGCCGCCGACGTGGCCGAGGCGGTGGCGGCCCAGGCCGGCGTGAGCCTCGACCGGCGCCGTGTGGAGCTGCCCGAGCCGATCAAGACCCTCGGGTCCCACGACGTCGGCGTGAAGCTGCATTCGGAGGTCGAGTTCCGCATCACCGTCGAGGTGGTGTCCGCTTAGAGGTCCTGGCGGAGCAGGGACGTCGGGGGGCGCCTTCGGGCGCCCTCCGCTGCGTCACAAGGTGTGGGCATGATGGGGAACATGCGTTCGCCCGAGAAGTTGCCCCCAGGCCGGGGCCGGTCACCCACAGGAAATCCCGAGGGAAGGGCGCGAAGAGCCTCTATCGATCCCCAGGCCCGCCGGCGAAAGATGTGCGCCAGATGGTCCGATCGATAGAAGACGCCCGACGCCAGCAGCGGGCCGGTGGTGGCGGGGGCGGACGGACCCCTCCCCACGACCTGCAGGCCGAGGAGTCCCTCCTCGGCGCCATGCTGCTGTCCCGGGACGCGGTGTCGGTGGCGCTCGAGCAGTGCGACACCGCCGACTTCTACAAGCCGGCCCACGGCCACGTGTTCGACGCCATCGGCTCCCTCTACACGCGGGGCGAGCCGGTCGACCCGGTCACCGTGGCCGACGAGCTGCGCCGGGCCGGCCTGCTCGAGCTGATCGGCGGCCCCGAGGTCCTGATCCGCCTCCAGGCCTCGACACCGGCCACCTCGAACGCCGGGCGCTACGCCCGCATCGTCAACGACCACGCCCTGCTCCGCCGGCTGATCGGCGTGGCCACCGACATCGCCGACATGGGCTACGAGGTGCCCGAGAACGTCGACCAGGCGATCGACCGGGCGGAGTCGATGGTCTTCGACGTGGGCCAGCGGCGGGTGGCGGAGACGTTGGCGCCGATCCGGGATCTCCTGTCCGAGTCCCTCGATCGGCTCGAGGCCCTCTACGACCGGGGGGAGGCCATCACCGGGGTCCCCACCGGCTACTCGGACATCGACGAGCAGCTCTCGGGCCTGCAGCCCTCGAACCTGGTGATCGTCGGGGGGAGACCTGCGTGCGGCAAGACGGCATTCGCGCTGGGGATCGTGGCGCACGCCGCCATGGACGCCCGCGAGCCGGTCCTGTTCTTCTCGCTCGAGATGAGCCATCTCGAGATCACCCAGCGCCTGCTCTGCGCCGAGGCCAAGGTCGACTCCAGCCGGATGCGCAACGGGAAGCTGCACGACTCGGACTGGTCGAAGATCAGCCACGCCATCGGCCGGCTCGGAGAGGCGCCGATCTACATCGACGACAACCCCAACCTCACCGTGATGGACATCCGGGCCAAGGCGCGCCGCCTCAAGAGCCGGGAAGGTCTCAGCCTGGTGGTCGTCGACTACCTGCAGCTGATGACCGGTCGCTCCCGGGCCGAGAACCGCCAGGTCGAGGTGTCGGAGATCAGCCGCGGCCTCAAGATCCTGGCCCGCGAGCTCGAGGTCCCGGTGATCGCCCTCTCGCAGCTCTCCCGGAACCTGGAGCAGCGGGCCGACAAGCGGCCCATGCTCGCCGACCTCCGCGAGTCGGGTTGCATGCCGGCGGGCACGCGCCTCTTCCGTGCCGACGACGGGACCTCGGTCACGCTCGGTGAGCTGATCCTCACCCAGGAGCAGCCGTTGGTCTGGTCACTCGACGACCGCTGGCGTCTGGTCCCGCGCCGAGTGACCAAGGTGTTTCCCTCCGGCATCCGACCTGTGTTCCGCCTGCGTTTGGCGTCGGGTGCCGAGGTGACCGCCACCGACAACCACCCGTTCCGCAAGGTGGACGGCTGGGTGCCTCTGGCCGACCTCCAAGCCGGAGATCACATCGCGGTGCCGCGCCGCCTTCCCGAGCCGGCGAATCCCGTGCCGGCTTGGTCGGACAACGAGTTGATCCTTCTGGCGCACCTGTTGGGGGATGGGTCGATCGGTCCACAGGGCGTCAAGTACGCAACGGCCGACCCCGCCAACAAGGAAGTAGTCGAGCGAGCCGGCCGCGAGCTGTTCGGCATAGAAGTGGGAGGGAAGAAGCAGCGGAACACGTGGCTTCTCTGGTTCCCGTCCCCGTACCGACTGACCCACCACGTACGCCATCCGATCCGGAACTGGCTCGAGCCGCTCGGTCTATGGGGCAGCCGCTCGCACAACAAGTTCATCCCCAATGAAGTCATGGGCCAGCCATCAGAGCGACTTGCTCTGTTCCTCTCGCACCTTTGGGCCACCGACGGGTCCATCACCGTTTCGCGTAATGCCCGGGGATCCCTGGTACGGATCTACTACGCAACCTCCAGCCGACGACTTGCCGACGATGTTCGCGCCGCCCTGCTCAGGCTCGACATCCGATCGCGGATTACACCTGCCCGCAAAGCGGGCTACCGGGACAATTGGCACGTTACCGTTACGGCCAAGGACAATCAGGCCCGGTTCCTGAGCATCGTCGGTTGCCACGGTGCGCGTGGCGAGATCATCCCGACCGCACTCGAGATCGTCCGCGGACTCAAGGGGAATCCGAATGTCGATCTCGTGCCGTTATCCGATCTCGCCGCTTCCGATGTGTTCTGGGACGAGGTAGTCGAGATAACTCCGCTTGGTCAGCAACCGACCTATGACGCAACGGTTGACGACACGCACAACTTCATTGCTGATGGCGTCATCGCCCATAATTCGTTGGAGCAGGATGCGGACGTCGTGATGTTCCTCTATAGAGACGAGGTGTACAACGCCGAGTCGGCGGACCGCGGCACGGCGGAGATCATCGTCGCCAAGCACCGCAATGGTCCGACGGGCACGGCTCGTCTCGCCTTCCTCGATCACTACGCGCGCTTCGCCAACATGGCGCGCTCCGTCTAGTAGGCCGAGCGCCACTTCCAGGCCAGCGGCAGGGCGCTGAGGCCGCGGATGGTGAAGCTGTTGCGCCGGGGGGCGGGTCCGGCCAGTGAGAGCCCGGCGGCGGTGCCGCCGCCCAGGCGCTGCACGATGGCCGGCAGCGCCAGACGTGCCTCCATCCGCGCCAGCGGGGAGCCGAGGCAGAAGTGGGCGCCGCTGCTGAACGCCAGGTGCGGGTTGGGATGGCGGGCGAGGTCGAGCCGGTCGGCGTCGCGGAACACCGCCCCGTCGCGGTTGGCGGCGGCCAGCAGGAGGATCACGATGCGCCGGGCAGGAATGACCCGACCGCCCACCTCCAGGTCCTCGAGCGTGATCCGCTCGGTCATCTGGATCGGGCCGTCGTAGCGGAGGAGCTCCTCGACGGCGCGGGCGGGATCGGCCACGAGCGCCTCGGACTGCTCGGGACTGCTCATGAGGGCCAGCAGGCCGTTGCCGATGAGGTTGGCCGTCGTCTCGTGGCCGGCGATCAACAGCAGGATCACCGTGGACAGCAGCTCGTCGTGGGTCAGGCGGTCTCCGTGCTCCTCGGCGGCCATCAGGGCGCTCAGCAGGTCCGGGCCCGGTGACCGCCGGCGGGACTCGATGAGGCTCTCGAGGTACTCGGTCAACTCGGCGCAGGCGTGATCGGCGGCCGCCATGTCCTCGGCGTCCCGCATCGGGCTCGGATCGAGGCGTCCGGCCACCGCCGGAGCGTGGCGCACGATGATGTCCTGGCCTTCGGGGGGGACGCCGAGCATCTCGCAGATGACCCGGGCCGGGAGCGGATAGGCCAGTTCGCTCATCAGCTCGATCCGGCCGCGTGGCGCGATGCGGTCGAGCGTCTCGTCCACGAGCTCGGCCACCCGCGGCTCCAGGGCGCTCACGGCCTTCGGCGTGAAGGCTTTGCTCACGAGCGACCGGATGCGGCTGTGGTCGGGCGGGTCGAGGAACAGCAGCATCCGCTCCATCAGCGCCCACGACGCTCCGTTGCCGTGCTGCTCCGGCCTGACCCGCATCAGCAGCTTCACCGCGGGACGGTTCATCAGCCACTGCTCGTCGGCCTTGCGCTCGACGCTGCTCAGTCCGGGGTTGCGCAGGCACGCCGAGACGTCGGCGTGGCGGCTGAGGAGCCACAGCCCGAAGGGACTCTCGTGCACCGGATCCAGATGGCGCAGGGTCGAGTACAGGCGGTGCGGTCGGGCGCGCACCTGTGGTGAGGCCAGGAACCCGACCACGCCCGCTGTCACCGCTCCCCGGCGCAACGCCGGCACGACCAGCCCCCCAGCTGCAGCCACGTCTGAAGTATCAGCCCGGCGAGAAGCGAAAGCAACGGAGACCGGCTGTGGCGTCGGTCACCCCGATGTCACGGAGCCGGGGTCAGTCGAACACCCACCGCCTCATGGCGCTGCCGGGCAGCAGGCGCCCGAAGCGGAGGTCGGGGAAGTGCGATGCCGCCATCGGCACGTCGCTGCCCTCGAACTCCCGGGCCAGCGCCACCCGGGTGCGCCGGGCCAGCTCCTTGTCGACGTCGGAGATCATCTCCCAGTCGTCCTCGAGCAGCTCGGCCGGGCAGTGCACCACGTCTCCGAGCAACAGGGCCCGCTCGTCCCCCGACGAGACGGTGACGACCGTGCTCCCCGGCGTGTGCCCCGGCGCGGTGCGGACGTCGATGCCGGGCAGGAGCGTGACATCTCCCGTCCAGGTCTCGGTCCGCTCCTTCACGGCCGGCAACAGCTCGATGGCGCGCCGGCCACCCATCAGGTTCACGCCCATCGAGTCGTCGTACGGGTCGGCCCCGAGGAAGAAGTCCCAGTCGGCCTCGTGACACCGGTAGGTCGCGTTCGGGAAGAGGGGCTTCTCCCCGTCCGACGCCCAACCGATGTGGTCGAAGTGGAGATGGGTGAGCACCACGTCGGTGATGTCCGCCGGCGCCACCCCCAGCGCGCCCAGGTTCTGCATGAACGTCCCGCCGCGCTCCCGCTCGCCGTAGGGGCCGAGACCGGCGTCGACGAGGACGGTCCGCCGGCCGTCGCGGACGAGGAAGCCGCCCATCTCGAACACGACGCGGCCCTCCTCGTCGAGGAGGTCCCGGTGGGGAGCCCAGTCCTCCTCCGAGGGCCGGTTGAACAGGGCGGTCGGCGGCGCCCGCAGGCATCCGTCGGAGACCGCCTCGATGGTGATGCTCCCGACCTTGAGCACGGGCGCCCCTCCCTCAGTCGACGATCGGAGCCCGGTACCGGCTCCGCTTCAGCTCGAAGAACCCGTCCACCCCGGAGAGGATGACGACCCCGTCCCAGAGCCGTCCGGCGTCCTCGCCCCGCGGGATCGGGCTCACCACCGGACCGAAGGTGGCGTAGTCGCGATAGCGGATGATCGGGGTGCCGACCTCGTCGCCCACCAGATCGATGCCCTCGTGGTGCGAGCGCTTGATCTCCTCGTCGAGCTCCTCCGACGTCGCCGCCTCCGCCAGCGATTCGGGCAGGCCGACCTCGGCCAGCGCCTCCGCCAGCACGGAGGGCTCGCGCCGCTTCTCGATGTGGAACCGGCTGCCGATGGCGGTGTACATCGGCAGAAGGATGTCCGGCCCCTTCTCCCGGGCGGCGGCGGCGCAGACCCGGACCGGCGCCCACGCCTGCTCCATCCGCTTGCGGTACTCGTCGGTGAGCTCGCGGTCGGGCCGGAGATTGAGGTAGGCGAGCGACATCAGGCGCCAGTTGGCGTCGACGGGGCGGACCTTCTCCACCTCGAGCATCCAGCGGGACGTGATCCAGGCCCAGGGGCAGAGCGGGTCGAACCAGAAGTCGACGGCTTCACGATCGGTCATGCCGTGAGCTTCGCGCCGACTGCTTCCGGTGTGCCCGGCGGGACGGCGCGCCGCCGTCCGGGGCGCGTCCGAGGCCGGGGCCGGGACCATTAGCTTTGCCCGGATGCGGGTGACGATGATGCTGGCCGACAGCGCCCAGGTGGCCGAGGGGAAGCTCTACATCCTGGGCGGAGGGTGGAGCGTCACCGGTCCCGACCCCACCCCTTCGGCCATCGCCATGAAGCTGGAGATCGACTGGAACGAGGCCGACCAGGCCCACCACTGGGAGCTGTACCTGGAGGACGCCGACGGGCATCCGGTGCTCGTGCCCGGTCCCGAGGGCCCGCAGGCCATCGAGGTGCGGGGGGACTTCCAGGTGGGCCGGCCCCCGGGTCTCGCCCCCGGCAGCCCGATCGACCTCCCCCTGGCGGTGAACGTGGGGCCTCTGCCGCTCGAGCCGGGGACCCGCTACACCTGGCGGCTGGTCGTGGACGGCAACGGCGCCCCGGAGTGGGCCCTGTCGTTCACCACCCGGCCGCCGGCTGCCCCGCCGGAGTGACCGATCCGGGCGCTCAGGCCTCGAGGTGGGCCTTGAGCGCCTGGACGAAACTGGTATAGGTCGGCTCGAACAAGCTGACTCGTTGCCCCGATCGGGCGGGTCACCCTACGGCGTCGGGCCCGGGCCGCTGGCTCCCCGGGCGGCGGCCGGGCAGGATTGGCCCCGTGAAGATCCCGGATCAGAGGGGTCGGGTGGTGGCCATCACCGGCGCCAACTCCGGTATCGGCCGGGAGGCGGCCCGGGCCCTGGCGGGGGCGGGGGCCACGGTCGTGATGGCGGGGCGGGACCCGGCCCGGTTGGCGGCGGCGGTCAGCGACGTGCGCGTGACCACCCGCAACGACGACGTCCATCCCGTCGAGCTGGATCTGTCCTCGCTCGCCGCGGTCGACGACGCCGCCAAGCGGATCCTCGACGGGTGGGACCGGCTCGACGTCCTCGTGAACAACGCCGGGGTGGTCCTGTCCGGCCGGGAAGTGTCGGCGGACGGCTACGAGATGACCTTCGCCACCAACCACCTCGGCCACTTCCGGCTCACCGAGCTCCTCCTCGACCGGTTGAAGGCCAGCGCCCCCGCCCGGGTCGTCAACGTCGCCTCCACGGCCCATCAGGCGGCCCGGAGCATGAACTTCGACGACCTCCAGGCCGAGCGCTCCTACAGCGGGATGGGCGTCTACAACCGGAGCAAGCTGGCCAACATCCTGTTCACCAGGGAGCTGGCCGAGCGGACCAAGGGCACGGGAGTCAGCGCCTTTGCCGTGCACCCGGGGACGGTGCGGACGGGGTGGGGCCGCGGCGGGGACGTGAAGGGGCTGATGGACATCGGCCTCACGATCATCCGTCCCCTGTTCATCACCCCCCGGGCGGGGGCGGCATCGATGCTGCACGCCGCCACCGCGCCCGGGCTCGAGGACCGGTCGGGCGGGTACTTCAAGCGCGTCGTGATCGGGAACTACGGACCGGTCCGGGAGGGCCGGCCGTCGGGCCCGGCCCGGGACGGGGAAGCGGCGCGGCGGTTGTGGGAGGTAAGCGAGAACCTGGTGGGGAGCGCCCGTGGCTGAGTACGACGTGGTGGTGCGGGGCGGGACGGTCGTCGACGGCACCGGTTGCCCGTCGCGCACCGCCGACGTCGCGGTCAACGACGGCGTGGTGGTGGCCGTGGGCACCGCCGGGCAGGGCCGGGTGGACGGGCGCGGCACCAGGGAGATCGACGCCGACGGGTGCCTGGTGACGCCGGGCTTCGTCGACATCCACACCCATTACGACGGCCAGTCGACGTGGGACAGCAGCCTGGCCCCGTCGTCCTGGCACGGGGTGACGACGGTCGTGATGGGGAACTGCGGGGTGGGCTTCGCCCCCGTGCGCCCGTCGGACCACGACCGGCTGATCGAGCTGATGGAGGGCGTGGAGGACATACCCGGCGCCGCTCTCCACGAGGGGCTGTCGTGGGAGTGGCAGAGCTTCTCGCAGTACCTCGACGCCCTCGAGACCAGGCCCCACGACATCGACTTCGCCGCCCAGGTGCCGCACGGCGCCCTGCGCCTGCACGTGATGGGAGAGCGGGGGGCGCGGCGGGAGGAGGCCACCGAGGCCGACATCGCCGAGATGGGGCGCATCGCCGCCGACGCCATCCGGGCCGGGGCTCTCGGCTTCACGACGTCGCGCACGCTGAACCACCGGACCAGCCGGGGAGAGCCGACGCCCACGCTGACCGCCGCCGCGCCCGAGCTGGCCGGCATCGCCGAGTGCATCGGCCGCACCGGCCAGGGCGTGCTGCAGGTGGTGTCCGACTTCATCGACGTCGGAGCGGAGTTCGCCATCCTCCGGCAGATGGTCGTCGCATCAGGCCGGCCGTTGTCGGTGTCGGTGGCGCAGAGCCCGGTGAAGCCCGACAACTGGATCGACGTGTTGGAGGAGGTGTCCCGCATGAACGCCGAGGGACTCCCCACCCTCGGTCAGGTCGCAGCGCGAGCCGTGGGCGTGCTGCTCGGCCTCACGTGCACGCTCAACCCGTTCATGTTCAACCCGGTGTGGCGCGAGATCTCCGCCCTCGCTCCCGCCGAGCAGGCGCGGGTCATGGCCGATCCCGACTTCCGGACACGCGTGCTCGCCGCTCAGGCGGAGATGACGAGCAAGAAGGGATCGTCGGTCCTCGGCGGCCGGCTGGTCGAGAAGTACCAGCTGATGTACGAGCTCGGGGATCCGCCCGACTACGAGCCTCGTCCCGAGGACTCACTGGCGGCGCGAGCCGGGCGCGAGGGACGCGACGGCGCCGAGCTCGCCTACGACATATGCATGGCCGACGAGGGACGGTCGTTCATCTACCTGCCCTCGCTGAACTACGCCGCGGGAAACCTCGACGCCGTGGGCCAGATGCTGGCCCATCCCCACACCGTGCCCGGCCTCTCCGACGGCGGCGCCCACGCC
>DASUHN010000014.1 GCA_036273495.1 Acidimicrobiales bacterium
TGCTGAGCGCCCGCGACCAGCACCTCGTCGTCGACGGCCCGGCCCAGAACGGCTGCCCGGGGGAGGCGCTGACCCCGGCCGAGCTGTTCCTCGGCGGGGTGGCGACGTGCGCGGTCGAGCTGGTGCAGGTCCTGGCCCGCCAGCACGGGATCGCCCTCGCCGGCCTCGACGCCGAGATGGGTGGGGTGATCGACCGCGCCCACGAGGTGCGCGCCGACGTGACCGTGTTCGGCTCGGCCGCCCTGCGCTTCGTCTTCCGGGGCGTCGGGGACGAGGACGCCGCCCGACTGGTCGAGGAGTTCAAGGGGCGGTGACCGCTGTACGGAACGGTGGCAGTTGCCACCGCCGACCTGACGGTGAGCTTCACCGTCGAGTGACCGCTCCGCCTACGCCGTCCGCTCCGACGGTGCCGCCGCCTCTCGGGACTTGCCGCCCGGCGCCGCCACTATGAGCTTGAGGATCTCCTCGGTGATCCGGGGCTCGAGCCCCTCGGTGTGGCCCTTGTCCCGCCGCAGCACGTCGGCGATCACCCGGCCGTCCCGGGCCCCCGGGTACACGTAGATCTCCGCCGTCCCCGGCCGGGCGGCGCGCCCCCAGCTCGGAGTCGACCGGTCCCCCCAGCGGGTGTCGCGCACCTGGCCCGGCTCGGGATCCTCGATCACCGCCGCCCGCACCCGCTCCCCCGCCCCGTACTTCTCCCCCCAGGGCGAAGTCTCCGGCAGCCCCACTATCTCGTGCTCCCCGATGGCGAAGATGAACGAGAAGTCGGCGTCGGGCACCGGGTGCTGGCGGAACCGGCGCGCCCGCAGACCGGACATGGCGTCGCGCTCCTCGCGGCTGCGCGGCGGCCCGAATCCCTCGACCAGCTGGGCCGGACCGATCCGCCCCCCCGACAGGCTCAGCCATCCGTCCACCCGGTCGGCGAAGAACTCCGTGTTCAGCAAGCGGTTGGCGGTCATCCCCCCCTGCGAGTGGCCCACCAGCCAGAACGCCCTGATGCTCCCGGTACCGAAGCGCTCGAAGACCTGCTCCACCACGTCCACCAGGTGGGCGTCGTCCACGTCGGGCGCCCAGTGGCGCATCGGCTCCCGCGTCTTGGCGGTGGGCGCCGCCACCACCAGCCGGTAGGCGTCGGCGTACCGGTGGGCCGGGAAGTAACGCCGCTGCCACACCCCGCCCGACCCGCCCCCGTGCAGGTTCAGCAGGAACGTCAGTCCGCCTGCACCGGCGTCGTCGGCGTAGTCGAGGTAGTACCTGCGCCCGCTGTTCGCCTCGATCCCCGTCTCGCTCTGCACCTGCGCTCCCCTGCCGATGTCCCCTCCCGTCCACCGTAACCACCGCTCGGGGGCGCCGGCCAGGCTGCCAAGATGCCGGCGTGCGGGTCGTGCGCTTCGACGACGAGGTGGCGGTGCCGATATCCGAGTTCGGCTCCCGGTTCCGGATCGGGCCCCTGACCGGGAACGACACCAGAGGCGGCGTCCAGGTGATGCACCTTCCCCCCGGGGGCCTGATCGGCCGGCACGTCACGCCCGTGCGCCAGCTGCTGGGGATCGTGAGCGGAAGCGGCTGGGCCGAGGGGGACGACGGGGTCCGGCGCGAGCTGGGGTCCGGGTACGGCGTGGTGTGGGAGCCGGGCGAGGAGCACGCCGCCGGGACCGACACCGGGTTCACCGCCGTGTGCGTGCAGGGACGCTTCGAGGTCCGGGCCATCTCGGTCACCCGGGACATCGTGGTCGCCGACTACGACCCCACGTGGCCGGCGTGGTTCGAGACCGTTCACGCGTCGGTCTGGCCCGCCGTCGAGGATGTGGCGCTCCGGATCGACCACGTCGGATCGACGTCGGTGCCCGGACTGGCCGCCAAGCCGATCATCGACATGGACATCGTGGTGTCGGAGGAGGCGCAGGTCCGGCCGGTCATCGACCGCCTGCGGGCCCTGGGCTACCGCTGGTTGGGGGACCTGGGGGTCGTCGGTCGCCAGGCCTTCCACCTCGACGGCCCCCGGGAGCTGCCCGCGCACAACCTGTACGTGGTGGTCGAGGACAACAGGGCCCACCTCGACCACTGGCTACTCCGCGACGCCCTGCGCGACGACGCCGCCGCCCGGGAGGACTACGCCGAGCTCAAGCGGCAGAACGCCGAGCTGGCGGGCGGGGACATCGACGTGTACGTGGCCCGGAAGGCGGCGTTCGTGGCCGAGTTGCTCACGCGGGCCCGCCGCCAGCGGGGACTGCCGGCGGCGGAGTACTGGGTCCCGTGAGCCGGGCGCGCGCCATCTGGCAGTTCGGCGAGCGCGTCCACGCCATCATCTACTACGCCCCGGAGCGGCGGGAGGCCACCGACGCCCTCGGTCTCAAGGGCAGGTGGATGAGCTACTTCGGGTTCCGGGCCGCACCTCTCGGCGCCGTGACGGCGTCGGTCGTGACCGCCCTCTTCTACAACTTCCACCCGCGCATGGTCGCTCGGGCCGTTCCCGACGCGTGGGCCTACGCCCCACCGGCCGCCCTCCTCGACGCCCGTCTCACCTCCATGGACGCCGCCATCCGGCGCGCCCTGGGGGACGACGTCGTCGCCTCGCCTGCGGTTGCCCGGGCCGCTTCGCTGGCCGCCGCTGCTGTCGCCGGTTGCGACATGGCCGGCCGGCCGATGGGCGCCGCCAACCAGGCCCTGCCCCAGCCGGACGAGCCCCACCTGCGCCTGTGGCAGGCGCTCACCGCCGTGCGCGAGCACCGCGGCGACGGGCACGTCAACCGTCTCGTCGCCGCTGGGGTCACACCCGCGGAGGCGCTGGTCCTCCAGGCCGCCAGCGGGCGTTCGCCCGAGGACGGGCTGCGCGCCAACCGGGGCTGGTCGGACGAGGAGTGGTCGGAGGCGGCGTCGCGTCTGCGCGACCGCGGCCTCATCGACGACGGGATGCGCCTCACCGCCGCCGGCGTCGCCCTGCGCCAGGACATCGAGGACGGCACCGAGCGCCTGGCTGCGCCCGTCCCCGCGGCCATCGGCGACGACGGGGCCGACGAGCTCGCCGCCCTCCTCCGGCCCGTGGCCGAGGCGGTCATGGCCGGCGGGGCGGTGCCGGCCCACAACAACATGGGAGTGCCCTGGCCCCCTCCGTAATCCGGAGCCGGTCGTCCTAACGCCGGTCACACTGAGCCGGTGAGAGTCCAGGTGGCGGTCCGGCCGTGGCGTGACTCCGACATGGCGGCCGCCCTCGCGGTCCTCCGGGCCACCCACGAGCAGGACGCCTATCCCGTGCTGTGGCCCGACGAGCCGTCGGAGTTCGCGGCCCCGCCCGACGTCCTGGAGGCGTGGGCGGCGGTAGGACCCGACGACAACTTCGTCGGTCATGTCTGCACCCGGCCCCCGCACGGGCCGCCGCTCGCGGTCTGGGAGACGGGGACGGGACGCCGGGCCGAGGACCTGGGGGTCGTGTCCCGCCTGTACGTGGCCCCGGCGGCGCGCCGCCTCGGCGTGGCCCGGCTTCTGCTCGCGACCGCCGTCGACGCCATCCGCCGGCGCGGCGGGCTGCCGGTCCTCGACGTCCTCACCCGGTACCAGCCGGCCGTGGCCCTGTACGAGACATCGGGTTGGAGCCACCTCGGGAGCTTCGTCTGGCCCATGCCCGACGGCAGCGAGGAGCCGTCGTACGCATACGCCCTCCTGGACGGCGGAGCGGTGTGGGCCTCACGACACCTTCATCGGGGGCCTGACGAAGACATCGGGGGCCTGACGAAGAACACGCATCGGACCCCGCCATGAGCGTATCCGTGGTACGGACGGTATGGACAAGATGATCGTCCAGGGCG
>DASUHN010000015.1 GCA_036273495.1 Acidimicrobiales bacterium
CGGCCGGACCGAGGTCTCCGCCCGCCTGGTCGTCGTGGCCGACGGCTCCAACTCCCGGGTCGGGCGGGCCCTCGGCACCCAGCGGGACAGGGGCTGTCCCCAGGGGATGGCGATCAGGGGCTACTTCACCTCGCCCCGCCACGACGAGGAGTGGATCGAGAGCCACCTCGACGTGCGCGACGCCGGCGGCAACGTCCTACCCGGGTACGGCTGGATCTTCCCCGTGGGGGACGGCCGGGTGAACGTGGGGGTGGGGCTCCTGTCCACCTTCAGCCAGTGGAAGGAGGTCAACACCTCCCATCTCATGGACGCCTTCGTGGCCGGCGCCCCGCCGTCCTGGGAGATCCGCCCGGACACGTCCTGCGGGCCGCCCACGGGCGGGAGGCTCCCGATGGCGTTCTCGGTCGGGCCCCGGACCGGTCCGGGCTGGCTGGTGTGCGGGGACGCCGCCGGCGCCATCAACCCGTTCAACGGGGAGGGGATCGCCTACGCCTACGAGACGGGCCGGATGGCGGCCATGGCCGCCGCCGACTCGCTGGCCGGCGGGGGCCAGGAGGCGCTGGCGGACTACGAGCAGCGGCTGGAGGACAGCTACGCGCTCTATTACAAGGTGGCCCAGGCGTTCGTGCGGATCATCGGGCGGCCCCGGCTGATGCGGGTGATGGTCGACACGGGCCAGCACAGCCGGACGCTGATGGAGTGGGTGCTGCGGATCATGTCCAACCTGCTCCGCCCCGACGAGATCGGGCCGGCCGAGGCGGCCTACCGGGCCGTGGCCGCTCTCCTGAGATAGCGCCGGCGGGTTGGGGCCCCGCCGGCAGCTGCGGGCGAGGTCCCTAGGACCCGGGTGCCCGCAGCGAAAGCGCAGCCTTGTAGGCGGCCTCGGCGGTCTGTTCCAGCTCCTCGTCCCCGTGGGCCAGGCCCGGGAACAGGACCTCATAGGCGCCGGGAGCCATGGCCACCCCCTGGTCGAGCAGGCCGTGGAAGAAGGGGGCGTACCTGCCGTTCCCGGCCGCCGCCCGGGCCCCGTCGTAGTCGACGACGGTGTCCCCGGACAGGAAGACCCCGACCATCGTCTCCCAGACCGGGACCTGCGCCGCCACTCCCGCCCCGCTGAGAGCGTCCCCGAGCAGGGCCCCGAGCCGGGACGCGGTCGCGGCCAGGGCCTGGTAGGCGCCGGCGCCGAGGAGGCCGAGCACGGCCAGCCCGGCGGCGGTGGCGACGGGATTCCCGGCCAGGGTGCCGGCCTGGTAGACGGGGCCCAGGGGGGCCAGGGTGGCGAGAAGGTCGCTCCTGCCCCCGAAGGCGGCCAGGGGGAGGCCGCCGCCGATCACCTTGCCGAACATCCACAGGTCGGGGGTGACGCCGGTGATGCCGGTGGCGCCGGCCGGGCCGACCCGGAATCCGGTGATCACCTCGTCGAAGACCAGCAGCGCCCCGGCCCGGTCGCACGCCGCCCGCAGCCCCTCGAGGAAACCGGGCGCGGGGGGGACCAGGCCCATGTTGGCGGCCACCGGCTCGACGATCACGCACGCCACGTCGGGGCCGATCTCGGGGACCCGGTTGTAGGGCACGACCACGGTGTCGGCCACCGCCGCCGGCGGGACCCCGGCCGAGTCGGGCAGGCCGAGGGTCGCCACCCCGGTGCCCGCTGCGGCCAGGAGGGCGTCGGAGTGGCCGTGGTAGCAGCCGGCGAACTTGACGACCCGGGTGCGCCCGGTCGCGCCCCGGGCCAGGCGCACCACGCTCATGCCCGCCTCGGTGCCGCTCGAGACCAAGCGGACCATCTCGCAGCCGGGGACCCGCCCGGCGATCGCCTCGGCCAGCTCGACCTCGCGGCGGGTGGGCGCCCCGTAGGTCGTCCCGTCGGCGGC
Organism: Acidimicrobiales bacterium; assembly: GCA_036273495.1. NCBI lineage: Bacteria > Bacillati > Actinomycetota > Acidimicrobiia > Acidimicrobiales > Acidimicrobiales bacterium. The sequence goes on from DASUHN010000015.1 coordinate 1,875, forward strand.
GGCCCGGGACACCGCCTCGACGACCGCCGGATGGGCGTGACCCAGGATGGTGGCGCCGTAGGACTGCACCCAGTCGACGTAGCGCCGGCCCTCCTCGTCCCAGACGTGGGGCCCCCGGGCCCGGGCCACGAAGTAGGGCGTGCCGCCGACGGCCCGGAAGGCCCGGACCGGGGAGTTGACCCCGCCCGGGATCACCCGCCGGGCGCGCTCGAACAGCTCGTCGTTGGTCACGGCTGCGCTACCCGAGCAGGGACGCCAGCTCGGCAGCGAGGTAGGTGAGGATCACGTCCGCCCCGGCTCTCTTGATGGCGGTCAGGTGCTCGAGGGCCACCCCGTCCCCGTCGATCCAGCCCCGCTCGGCGGCGGCCTTGATCATGGCGTACTCCCCGCTCACGTGATAGGCGGCAACCGGGGCGTCGAAGCGTCGGCGCACGGCGGAGATCACGTCGAGGTAGGCGAGGGCCGGCTTCACCATCACCATGTCGGCCCCTTCGGCAATGTCCAGCTCGACCTCCCGCAGGGCTTCCCGCCGGTTTC
>DASUHN010000016.1 GCA_036273495.1 Acidimicrobiales bacterium
TCGGGGGCGGCCCGGGTGTCGGCGGCGTCGCTCATCGACGGCGTGCGGTTCCTGCGGGGGTCGCTCGTCACCAGCATCTTCGCCATCGACTTCCTCGCCATGGTATTCGGGATGCCCCGCGCCCTGTTCCCGGCCCTGACCCACCGCCTGGGAGGCGGCCCCGCCCTCTACGGCCTGCTGCTGTCGGCGGTGGCGTGCGGCGCCTTCGTGGCCTCCCTCGCCAGTGGCTGGACGGGACGGATCAGCCGCCACGGCATGGCCGTGCTGGTGTCGGTGGCGGGTTGGGGTGCGGCCATAGCCGTGGCCGGTCTCACCCGCCGCACGTTCCTCGTCCTGGCGATGCTGGCCGTCGCGGGCGGCGCCGACATGATCTCCGGCGTGTTCCGCTCGACCATGGCCGCCGACGTCACGCCGGACGCGTTCCGGGGCCGCGTCAGCGGAGTGGAGTTCGCCGTCTATGCCGGCGGCCCGGTGCTCGGCGACGTCGAGGCCGGGGTCGTCGGGGGAGTGGCCGGCCTTCCCTTCGCCATCGTCTCGGGGGGAGTGGCGTGCACGGTCGTGGCCGGTCTGTTTGCGGCGCTGGTGCCGCGGCTGAGGCGCTATGTGCGCTCGGCCCGGCTGGTCGATCCCGGTGGGGCCGACGTTGGGAACCTCGCGACTACGCCGGGACGAAGTTGACGAGCCGGCCGGGGACCACGATGGCCCGCCAGTTGCCCTCCGACAGGTAGCCGGCCACCTTGGGCTCGGCGCGCGCCGCCTCCTCCATCTGGGGCCCGGTGGCGCCGGCGTCGATCTCCACCGTTCCCCGGAGCTTCCCCTTGACCTGGATGGCGATCGTGACGTGGTCCTGCCTGGTCCATTCGGGGTCGGCGACCGGGAAGGGCTGACGGGTCACCGACTCGGCGCCACCGAGCCGCTCCCACAGCTCCTCGCCCACATGGGGGGCCAGCGGGGAGAGCATGAGCACGAGGGGCTCGACTCCCTCCCGGCTGGGCTCGGGGCTCCGGGCCAGGGCCGTGGTCAGCTCCATCAGCCGGGCGATCGAGACGTTGAACCGGAGCGTCTCCATGCCGTCCCGCACGGCGTCGATGGTCCGGTGCAGCTCCCGCCGGGTCTCGTCGTCGAGGGGCGCATCGGTCACGCGCAGGGCTCCGGTCTCCTCGTCGACGACCAGGCGCCACACCCGCTGCAGGAAGCGGTAGACGCCCACGACCGCCTCGGTCTCCCACGGCCGGCTGGTGTCCAGTGGGCCGCTGAACATCTCGTATAGGCGCAGGGTGTCGGCGCCGTAGGCCTCGTACATCTCGTCGGGGGTGACCGAGTTCTTGAGGCTCTTGCCCATCTTGCCGTGCTCCCGGCTGACGGGCCGGCCCTCGTAGTAGTAGACGCTGTCCTTCTCGGTCACCTCGACGGCGGGGACGGGTTGGCCCCGCTCGTCCCGGAAGACGTTGGCCAGGACGTAGCCCTGGTTGAACAGGCGCTGGAACGGCTCGGGGGTCGTCACGTGGCCGAGGTCGTACAGCGCCTTGTGCCAGAACCGGGCGTACAGCAGGTGCAGCACGGCGTGCTCCACCCCTCCCACGTAGAGGTCGACGCCGCCGGGCTGCTTGTCCTCCTCGTCCCCCATCCAGTAGCTCTCGATGCCCGGGTCGACGAGAGCCCGGTCGTTGTGGGGGTCGAGGTAGCGGAGGTAGTACCAGCACGACCCGGCCCACTGGGGCATGGTGTTGGTCTCGCGGCGATAGCGGCGCGGGCCCTCTCCCAGGTCCAGGGTCACATCGACCCAGTCCCGGGCCCGGGCCAGGGGAGGCAGCGGGACGGTCATGTCCTCGGGGTCGTCCGACACCTCGGGCTCGTAGTTGTCCAGCTCCGGCAGCTCCACGGGCAGCTGGTCCTCGGGCAGGGCGTGGACCCGGTCGTCGTCGTCGTAGACGACCGGGATCGGCTCCCCCCAGTACCGCTGGCGGCTGAACAACCAGTCCCGCAGCTTGTAGGCGACCGCGCCCTGGCCCCGGCCGTGCTCCTCGAGCATCTCCGTGATGCGGGCCTTGGCCTCCTCCGTCGGCAGGCCGTCGATGACCGGCGAGTTGACGGCCCGCCCCTGCCCCTCGTAGGCCTCGTCCCACTTCCACTCCTCGGGGGCCTCGACCACGCACACCACCGGGAGGCCGAACTGCTGGGCGAACTCGAAATCCCGCTGGTCGTGGGCGGGGACGGCCATGATCGCTCCCGTGCCGTACCCGGCCAGGACGTAGTCGGCCACGAACACGGGGATCTGCTCGTCGTTCACCGGGTTGGTCGCGTACGAACCCGTGAACACGCCGGTCTTCCGGCGGCCCGTGCTCAGGCGGTCGACGTCGCGGATGCCACTCACCTCGGTCCGGTAGCCGCTCACGGCCTCGGCCGGCGTGGAGGTGCCGGCGGTCCAGTTGACGGGCGTGCCGGCCGGCCACTCCGCCGCCACCAGGCCCTCCAGGTCGCCGTACTCGGGGGCCACCACCATGAAGGTGGCGCCGTAGAGGGTGTCGGGCCTGGTCGTGTAGACCTCGACGGGCCTGCCGGCGGTGGGGAAGAACACCCGGGCGCCGGTGGAACGGCCGATCCAGTTGCGCTGCATCGCCTTGATCGGCTCGGGCCAGTCGAGGCGGTCGAGATCCTCGAGCAGGCGTTCGGCGTAGGCCGTGATCCGCATCTTCCACTGCCGCAGGGGCACGCGCGAGACGGGGTAGTTGCCGCGCTCGCTCCGGCCCTCGGAGGTGACCTCCTCGTTGGCCAGGACGGTGCCGAGAGCCGGGCACCAGTTGACCAGGGCGTAGTCCTGGTACACGAGCCTCTCGACCCGGTCGTCGGGCGCCTCGCTCACCGGCCGGGCCCGCCTGGTCTCCGGGTCGAACCAGGCGTTGTAGAGCTGGAGGAAGATCCACTGGGTCCAGCGGTAGTAGTCGACGTCGGTGGTGGCGATGGACCGGCGCCAGTCGAAGCCGAGCCCGAGCCGCTCCATCTGGCGGCGCATGTTGGCGACGTTCTCCTCGGTGGTGACCCGAGGGTGCTGTCCGGTCTGGACGGCGTACTGCTCGGCGGGCAGCCCGAAGGCGTCGAAGCCCATCGGGTGCAGGACGTTGTAGCCGGTCATGGTCTTGAACCGGCTGAACACGTCGGTGCCGATGTAGCCGAGCGGGTGGCCCACGTGGAGCCCGGAGCCGCTGGGGTAGGGGAACATGTCCAGCACGTACAGCTTCGGACGGTCGGCCACCCGGTCGAAGCCGGCCGCCAGGTTCCCCGTCGGGTTGGGCGTGTGCTGCGTGCCCTCCTCGGCCCACCGGCGCTGCCACTCCACCTCGATGCGGCCGGCCAGCGCGGCGGTGTAGCGGTAGGGGGGCGCCTCGGCCATGCGGCCAACGGTATGCGACGGGTCGCCAGACTCCATCGCATTCCCGAGACGTCGGGAGCCCGGCACCGCGCGGTGTCACATCCGGGTCGTAATCTACGAACATGTGTTCGATAAATCATGAGCGAGGAGACGAGGTCGGCCCCGGCTATGATCAACAACCCCGGGGGCGTAGCTCAGTTGGTAGAGCGCCTGCATGGCATGCAGGAGGTTCGTGGGTTCGATTCCCATCGCCTCCACCACCCCTCCAAGCGTGGATCACAGCTGTCGGATTCACGCTCGGAGGATTCATCGCCGGGGAAGGCTGCTTCAGCGTCACGCGCAAGCTGCCGGCGTACCGTGACGGGTCGGAACGGCTCCGCTTCGTGTTCACCGTGACCATGGCGAGCCGCGACCGGCCGCTGCTCGTGGCACTCCGGTCGGCTCTCGGTGTGGGCTCCATCACCGATCGCCCGAGCCGGAAGAAGGGTTGGGAGCCGGAGTCGACGTTCAGCGTCGGGTCGCACCGAGCTCATCGGCGGGCGACGATTCCGTTCGCAGAGGCGTTTCTGCTGCCCTGTGCCAAGCGCGAGCAGTTCGACCAATGGCGTGATCGGCTCTTCGCCTATGAGGAGGAGCATCCCAATCGCTGGGGCAACGGCCCATCGATGTGCTCGGTCCCGGGATGCGTCAAGCCCGTAAGAGGGCAGGGTCTGTGCCGCACCCACTACCACCATGTCACCGGCTACTGACTGGGCCTCATTCGTCGGCGGCCTGATCGCCGGCGAAGGGACCTTCGTCTGCACCGGGCGACGGCCCAGCTTCACATTCTCGATACGTCTCGGTGCGGCCGATGGGGACCTGTTGAGGGAGGTGAAGGAGTTCTTCGGCTGCGGCACCCTTCACTGGTATCCACGGCGCAAGGCCCACTACGACGACGAAATGGTCTTCCAGGTCCGGAGGCTGGCTGACCTGGTCGGCGTGGTGGTTCCTTACATGGACGAGCACCTCCCCCCCTCCTACAAGCGGCTGCAGTACGAAGCCTGGCGAGACAAGCTCGTCCTCTACTGCGACCAGCGGCCCCGGGGGCCCCGGCGGTGTGCCGTCCCTGGTTGTACGGAGCCGGCTCGGGCCTTGGATCGTTGCCGGCACCACTATTACCTGCTGACCGGTCGCTGACGGAGGGTCAGGCTGCCTTGAGCTGCGCCACCAGCGGGGTCAGGGCGCTGGAGTCGACCCCCGCCAGCCCGTAGAAGCTCATCCGGTCGACCAACCCGGCGAAGCGCTGGGCCAGCCGGGTGGGGACCTGACCGGGGTCCTCGGACACCACGGCAAAGGCGTCGAGGATGTCGTCGTCGATCAGGCGCCCCATGTCCTCCCAGCGGCCCTGCTTCGACAGCGAGTTGAGCTCGGACTGGAGGTCCCCCCAGCCGTGCAGCTCGAGGACGCTGCGGTAGGCGGGGGTCGATCCGTAGAAGGCGATCTGCTGGCGCACCGCCTGGCCGGTCTTGGTCATCTGGCTCTCGTCGGCGCCGGTGACGACGAAGGACGTGAGGGCTATCTGGAAGTCCGAGCGCCGACGGCCGGACCGGGCCCAGCCCGCCTCGAGCGCTGGCAGGGTGACGTCCCGGAGGTAGCGCTCGGTGGTGAAGCTGTGGAGCAGCATCCCGTCGGCCACCTCCCCGGCCACCTCGGTCATCCGTCCCCCGACGGCGGCGAGGAAGACGTTCGGGGTGCCGTGGGGGTTGGGCCCGGGATCGAAGAACGGGGTCATGAGGGTGTGGGTGTAGAAGTCCCCCCGGAACGACAGGCGGGTCCCGTTGTTCCACGAGTCCCAGATGGCGCGCATGGCCAGCACCATCTCCCGCATGCGGTCGGCGGGGTGGGACCACGGCATCGAGAAGCGCTTCTCTATGTGGGGTTTGATCTGGGAGCCGAGGCCGAGCATGAACCGGCCCCCCGAGTAGCGGTGGAGGTCGTTGGCCATCACCGCCAGGTTCATCGGGTTGCGGGCGAAGGCCACGGCTATCCCCGTGCCGAGCTCGACCCTGCTGCTGTGCTCGGCGGCCAGCAGCAGGGGCAGGAACGGGTCGTGCGCCGTCTCCGCCGCCCACACCCCGTCATAGCCGGCGGCCTCGGCCGCCCGCACCGCATCGGGGACCCGGTCGAGATCGCTGGGCACACCACCGTCGACGAGCACCGGCGGAAGCTAACCCGTCAGGTCTCGCCGCGCAGGAAGCGCTGCAGCTCGGCG
>DASUHN010000017.1 GCA_036273495.1 Acidimicrobiales bacterium
GGTCGATCTCGACGGCCAGGACGGACGCGCCCACCGCCGCCAGCGCCCCCCGCAGCATCTTGCGGCGGCGCCCGAAGCCGGCCACCACCACCTCGGCCAGCCGGCGGTAGTCCACGACGGCGGGGTCGACGGCGGGAGCGGGCCGGCGGTCGATGCGCACCAGGGCCGACTCGACGCGCGGCCGGGGCACGAACACCGTCGGGGGCACGGTGCCGACCACCTCGGCCCGGGCCCAGTAGGCCACCTTCACCGACACGGCGCCGTAGGCCCGGCTGCCGGGCGGGGAGGCGAGGCGCTCGGCCACCTCCTTCTGCACCATCACGAGCATCCGGGCGATGGCGGGCACGCCCTCCAACAGCTCCACCACGAGCGGGGTGGCCACGTTGTAGGGCAGGTTGGCCACCAGCACCCATCCGGTGCCGGGCAGCAACGACGACCAGTCCGCCCGGGTGGCGTCGGCCTCCACGACCGTGACCCCGGCGGGCGCCACCTCGTCGCGCAGCACGGCGGCCAGGCGGCGGTCGATCTCGACGGCCAGGACGGACGCGCCCACCGCCGCCAGCGCCGTGGTCAGCGATCCCAGCCCGGCGCCGATCTCGACGACCCGGTCACCGGGTCCCACCCCGGCCAGGCGCACGATCCGCTCGGCGGTGTTGGGATCGACGAGGAAGTTCTGACCCAGGGCCCGGCTGGGGCGCAGCCCGTGGGCGGCCAGCAGCTCGGTCAGCCGCGCCCGCCCCAGGCGCTCACCACTCGATGCGGACCTGGATGACTCCTTGGGAGGTCGAGGCAATCTGCGAGAACGTACTTTCCGACAGGTCGATGATCCGGCCACCGGCGTAGGGACCACGGTCCTCGACCCGGCACTTGGTGGTGGCCCCGTTGGCCAGGTTGGTCACGGTGACCACGGTGCCGAAGGGCAGCGAGGGGTGGGCGCAGGTGCCGGCGGGGGCCTGGTACCAGGAGGCCGATCCCGTCTCGGAGTTCGAAGACGACCGGGACGTGGTGGTCGTGCTCGGCCGCGTGGTCGTGGTGGTGGTGCGCGGCTCGGTCGTCGTCGTGGTCGGCGCCTCGGTGGTGGTGGTGGTGGTGGTGGCGGCGCGCACCTCGGGACGTGCCGGCGCCACCGCGACGGTCGTCGTCGTGCTGGCGAGGGTGTCGGTGGAAGCCACGTCCGCCGTCGGCACCGCCCGGCTGGCCGCCTGGGCGCTCACCGTGCCCGCCCCGGCCGCCGCCGACTCCAGGGCCGCCAGCTGGTCGGCGGTCATCGGCACGGCGTCGGACCGGCTGGCCGCCGACGACGCAGCGTGGGAATCGCGCCCCGCCGTCACCCGCGCCGGTCGCGAGGCGGAATGGGCCACGCGCGCCCCGCCGGGCCGGTGCAGCAGCAACGGCGCGACGAGCACCGAGGCGCACAGAGCCACGGGTAGCAGAAGTCGGCGGGGGTTGGGGTCGGCGTCGCTCATAGGCGTGCGCGCGGCCGGGCCAAGCGGCTCCGCCCGCTGCCCTCCGGCGGAGCCCGCCCGAGGACGAGAGCACGCTAGGCAGCACTCTCCGCGGCCGGCAACCCCAGTGCTCGCGATCGCGAGCAGTAAGGGCCGCTCAGGGCAGCCCGAAGGCCGCCGCCGCGGCCGCCCAGGAGGCCTCCTCGACCTCGGCCGGGTCGACCCCGCGGGCGGCGGCGACCGCCGCCCCCACCACCGGCACGAGCGCCGGCTCGTTGCGCCGCCCCCGGTGCGGCACCGGGGCCAGGAACGGCGCGTCGGTCTCCACGAGCAGGCGGTCGGCGGGACAGAGGGCCGCCGCCTGCCGGACCTCGCCGGCGGTGCGGAAGCTCACGATCCCCGAGAACGACAGGTAGGCGCCGAGGTCGAGGCAGCGGCGGGCCTCGTCCGGCCCCCCGGTGAAGCAGTGGAACACGGTCCGCTCCGGCACGCCCTCGGAGCGCAGCACGGCCCAGGTGTCCGGCCACGCCTCGCGGCTGTGCACCACCAGGGCCAGGCCCAGGCGCCGGCTGGCGGCGATCTGCTCGGCGAAGGCCCGCCGCTGGGCCTCCCGGGGGCTGTGCTCGTAGTGGTAGTCGAGGCCGCACTCCCCGACCGCCACCACCGCCGGGTCCCCGGCGCGGGCCTCGAGCAGGGCCAGCACCCCCGCGGTCCCGGTGTCGGCGTCGTGGGGATGGAGCCCGACCGTGGCCCACAGCCCGGCCCCCGGACCGCCCAGGCCGGCGGCGACGTCGAGGGCCCGCTGGGACTCGGCGGCGCCGGTGCCGACCAGGACCATGCGCCCCACCCCGGCCTCCCGGGCCCGGGCCACGCTGGCGGCCGGGTCGGCGTCGTCGAGGACGTGGCAGTGGGTGTCGGTCCACACCGGCGTGACGCCGCCCCGCCGGTCAGGCCTGCTTGCGGGGGAACAGCGGCTCCCCGGTGAGGACCTGGAGGCCCCCGGGGTACCCGCCCCACGCCGCCGCCCCCGGCAGCCGCTGGTCGGCCGGGCTGCCGGCCAGCCCGATCCGCCTCCAGACCTCGGCGCACGCGCCGGGCACGGCCGGGTGGGCGAGCACGGCGACCACGCGGAGCGCCTCGAGGGCATCTCCGAGAACGGCGTCCACGGCGGGACCGGGCTCGGCCCGCCACGGCTCGGCCGCCTCCAGGGCGGCGTTGGTCTCGCGGATGATCTGCCAGGTGGCGTCGAGGGCCTCGCCCGGGGAGATCCGCCGCCACGCCTCGTCGGCCCGCGCCACGGCGGCGGCCACGACCGGAGCCAGGGCCGAGTCGGGACGGGGCGCCGGCCCCACCCCCCCGCACTTGCGGTTGACGACCGTCGTGACCCGCGACAGGAGGTTCCCGAGATTGTTGGCCAGGTCCCCGTTGTAACGGGAGACCATCCCCTCGTAGGAGAACTCCCCGTCCGCCCCGAACGGGGTGTCCCGCAGCAGGTGGTAGCGGAACCCGTCCACCCCGAAGTCGGCCGCCAGGTCGGCGGGGAAGATCTGGTTGAAGCGGGTCTTCGACATCTTCTCCCCGCCGACCAGCAGGTAGCCGTGCACCGAGATCCGCTGAGGGGGCTCGACGCCGGCAGCCAGGCACAGGGCCGGCCAGTACACGCAGTGGAAGCGGAGGATGTCCTTGCCGATGAGGTGGTGCACGGACGGCCACCAGGTGTCGAAGCGCTGCTGATCGACGCCGTACCCGATGGCGGTGGCGTAGTTGATGAGGGCGTCGTACCAGACGTAGAAGACGTGGCGCTCGTCCCACGGCACCCGGACGCCCCACGTGATCGACGTCCGGCTGATCGACACGTCGTCGAGGCCCTGGCGGATGATCCCCAGGGCCTCGTTGCGCTTGGCCTCCGGCGTCACCGCCCCGGGGTTGGCGGCGTACCACTCCAGCAGGCGGTCCGGGAGCCGGGACAGGCGGAAGAAATAATTCTCCTCCTCCAACCATTCCGCCGGGGTGGAGTGGATCGGGCAGGCCCGGCCGTCCCCGAGCTCGGACTCCCGGTAGTAGGCCTCGCAGGCCACGCAGTACCAGCCCTGGTAGGTGTCCAGCTCGATGTGGCCGTTGTCGTAGGCGGCCTGCAGGAACGCCTGTACCGAGACCCGGTGACGATCCTCGGTGGTGCGGATGAAGTCGTCGTAGTCGATCTCGAGCAGCTTCCACGCCTCGACGAAGCGGGCCGCGGTTCGATCTGCCTGTTCCTGGGGAGAAAGACCCGAGGCGTCGGCCGCCCGCTGCACCTTGAGCCCGTGCTCGTCGGTGCCGGTGAGGAAGAACACCTCGTCACCGGCCAAGCGGTGCCAGCGGGCAACCGCGTCGGCTATCACAGTGGTGTAGGCGTGCCCGATGTGGGGCACGTCATTCACGTAATAGATGGGGGTCGTCAGGAACAGGCGTCCCATGAATCCGTACCCTACCGACGGGCGAAGAGGAGTCCCATGATTAAGGCGACCGGGCTGCCACGACGGATCGACCACCTCGGGCGCATCGTGGTGCCGGTAGAGATGCGCCGGATGCTCGAGATCAGCCCCGGTGACGAGCTCGAGATCTCGGTGCAGGGTGACTCGATCACCCTGTCGCGCCTCAGGAAGGGCTGCGTGTTCTGCGGTGCCGAGCAGGACCTGCGGATCTACCGGGACAAGGAGATCTGCGCCAGCTGTGCAAGCGAGGTCCGCACGAGCTTCAACGGCTCCCACGAGTAGCGCCCGGGGCGGCGCCGGCCCCGGTCAGCGCAGGCGCAGGGCCACCTCGTAGGCCTTCCGGCGCGCCACGTCGAGCTCCTCGGCCACGGCGTGGGCGGCGTCGCGCGCCGACGCCCCCGCCTCCAGCCGGGCCCGCACCGCCGCCTCGATGGCCTCGTCCGGGAGCTCCGACTCGGACGGGGGCCGGCCGCCCAGGACGATGACGTGCTCCCCGCGCGCCGCGGCGATGGCGGCCAGCCGGGCCGCCTCTCCCAGGGGCCCCCGCCACACCTCCTCGTGCAGCTTGGTCAGCTCCCGGGCCACCGCCACCCGCCGGCCCGGCCCGCACGCCTCGGCCAGGTCCGCCAGGGTGGCGGCCACGCGGGGTGGGGCCTCGAAGATCACCGTGGTGCGATCGTCAGCGGCGATCTGGCGCATCCGGTCAGCCCGCTCGTGGCCCTTGCGGGGCAGGAACCCCTCGAAGGAGAACCGGTCGGTCGGCAGCCCGCTGGCCACGAGGGCGGCCAGCACCGCCGAGGGCCCGGGCACCACCTCGACGGGCAGCCCGGCGGCGGTGACGGCCGCGACCAGGCGGGCACCGGGGTCGGAGACCGCCGGCATCCCGGCGTCGGTCACCACGGCCACCCGCTTGCCCTCCCGCAGCCAGGCGACCACCTGGGCCACGCTCTGGGCCTCGCGGTGGGCGTGCACCGCCACCAGGCGCCGGCCGCGCACGCCGGCGTGGGTCAACAGCTGCCGGGTCCGCCTGGTGTCCTCGCACACGATCACGTCGGCGCCCTCGAGGGTGGCCACGGCGCGCGGGGTCAGGTCCCCCAGGTTACCGATGGGGGTGCCGACCAGCACCAGCGCCCCGGCGGCCCCGGTCATACCTCGACCTCCACCTCCAGCTTGTCCCCCGGCCGCAGGCACCACCTCTCGAACGACCCGGCGGCGGCCTCGATCACACACCGCGAGCGGAGCCGGGGCAGGACCAGGCGGAACGGGGCCACGGCGCTGACCAGGTGGACCACCACCATCTCGCTGTCGCAGAAGGCCACGTCGACGGCAAAGCGCATGCCGACGGTGTGCACGGCGCGGGCGGGCCGGAGCAGGACGGCGCCGTCGAAGCCGTCCCGCCCCCGCAGGCCCCGCAGCCGGGCGGCCCGGGACTCCATGACCTCGACGGAGGCCAGCACCTCCTTGTCGCGCAACAGCCAGGGCACAGTTTCCCTCGTCAGACGTTGAAGCGGATCTCCAGCACATCCCCGTCCGCCACCTCGTAGTCCTTGCCCTCGACGCGCAGCTTTCCGGCGTCCCGCGCCGCGCTCCACGAGCCGAGCGTCAGCAGCTCGTCCCAGCGGATCACCTCGGCCCGGATGAAGCCCCGCTGCAGGTCGGAGTGGATGACCCCGGCGCACTCGGGGGCGTGGGCCCCGGCCCGGAAGCTCCACGCCCGCGACTCCTTGTCGCCGGTCGTGAGGAAGGTCCGCCGGCCGAGCAGGTGGTAGGCGGCGCGCGCCACCCGGGGCAGCGCCCCCTCCCCGAGGCCGAGCCCCTCGAGCAGCTCGGCCCGCTCGGTGGTGTCGAGCTGGGCCGCCTCGGCCTCCAGCTGCACGCTCACTCCGAGGGCCTCGCCGGCGCCGCCGAGCTCGTCGGCCACCGGCTTCACCAGCACGTCGGCGTCGGCCAGCTGGCCCTCCCCCAGGTTGACCACGGCCAGCACCGGCTTGTCGGTCAGCAAGAAGAACGAGGCCAGCTCGCGCTTCTGCTCGGCGGTCAGCCCGGACCGGTACACCGGCGTCCCGGACTGCAGGAACGGCAGGGCGGCGTCGAGGGCCTCGACCTGGCCGGCCAGCGACTTGTCGGCCCGGGCCGCCTTGCGCTTCTTCTCGATCTGGGACTCCACGGTGGCGGCGTCGGCCAGCACCAGCTCCAGCTCCAGGACCGCCAGGTCCTCCACCGGGTCGGTCCCGCCCACCACCTCGGGGTCCTCGAACGCCCGCAGCACGTACAGCAGGGCGTCGGACTCGCGGATGCCGGCCAGGAAGCGGTTGCCGAGGCCCTCCCCGCTGGCCGCCCCGGCCACCAGACCGGCGATGTCGACCAGCTCGACGGTGGCGGGGACGGTCTTCTTCGACCGGCTCATCTCCGAGAGCGCGACCAGGCGGTGGTCGGGCACCTGGGCCACGCCCACGGTCGTCTCGGTGGTCGAGAAGGGGTGCGAGGCCACCGCCGCCGACCCGCCGGTCAGGGCGTTGAACAGAGAGGACTTCCCGGAGTTGGGCAGGCCGACGATACCCAGTCGCTCCGAGGCCATGAAGCCGGAAGGCTACTGCGGGGTCACCGGGCTTCCGGCCGGTACCCTCGGCCCATGTCCAAGAAGACCGCCAAGCGCAAGGGCCGCCGCAAGAAGGGCGCCAACCACGGCAAGAAGCCCAACTGCGGGCGGGGCTGACCGGCCCGGGAAGAGCGCCAAAGTGGCCATCCTGGCCGGCCTGGCGGTGGCGGACCCGCCGGCGCTGTGGGCGGAGCTGGGCTTCGGCGTGACCGGGAGCTCGTGCCGGGTCGCCACGGTGGACATCGCCCTCGGCGCCTCCGGATCGGGAGTGGTGTCCTGGGCCCTGGCCGCCGTCGACGCCGGGGGGGCGCTGGCCGACGGCAACGTCGACGGGCTGCCGACGGCCAGCGCCGACGACGCGTCCCCCGGCTGTCCCCCCGGCCGCCACGACAACGCCGTCACGGCCGTCGACCACGTCGTCGTCACCACGCCCGACCTCGAGCGCACGGTGGGCGCCCTGGGCCGTCTCGGCGTGACCGAGCGGCGCCGGCGGGACGCCGGGCGCCCGGGCGGCCCGCCCATGACCCAGGTGTTCTTCCGGCTCGGGGAGGTGATCCTGGAGCTGGTCGGCCCCCCGGAGCCCGCCGGGGACGGTCCTGCCCGCTTCTTCGGGCTGGCCTTCCAGGTCTCGGACCTCGACGCCACCGCCGGTGTGCTCGGCTCCCGCCTCAGGCCCGTCAAGGCGGCGGTTCAGCCCGGCCGGTTCATCGCCACTCTCGACCGCGCCGCCGGCTCGACGGTCGACATGGCGTTCATGACCTGACCGGCGTTCACGATCTGACCGGCCCGGCTCAGCTCCCGGCCCAGGCGGCCCCCGCGCCGGCCAGCACCCCGGTCAGGACCGACGGCCGGTCGGACATGATCCCGTCGACGCCCAGGGCCACGAGCCGGGCCATCTCCTCCGGGTCGTCGATGGTCCACACGTGCACGGCCAGTCCGGCGGCGTGGGCCCCGGCCACGAACTCCTCGTCGACGATCACCGTGGGCCCGAACGACGGCGGCACCTGGAGGGCGGCGTGGTGGCCCCGGTCGTAGGGCTCCCCCTGGCGCAGGGCCGAGATGAAGACGCCGACCCCGACGGTGCCGGGCGAGGTCGGGACCTCCGGCGCCAGCTCCGAGAAGCGGGTGGTGGCCAGGTCGTTGAACGACGCCACGATCACGTCGTCGGCGCGGCCGTGCTCGCGGAGCAGCGCCGCCAGGCCGGCCTCGTAGGGCTCGACGGCGGGAGCGGTCTGCTTGATGTCGAGGTTGAGGATCACCCCGGGGAAGGCGGCGAGGACCTCGCCCAGGGTGGGCACCCGCAGCTCGGGATCGTCCGGGGCCCGGCCCCGCAGCGGGTACTCCCCGTCGGGCCGGTCCCGCACGGCTATCTCTCCCGGCGCGAACCAGTAGGCGTTGTCGAGGGCCTGCACCTCGTCGAGGGTGAGGCGGGAGATCGGGCCGGTGCCGTTGGTCGTGCGGTCAACGGTCGCGTCGTGGCACACCACGAGGTGGCCGTCGGACGTGGCGTGGACGTCCATCTCCAGCGCCGTGGCCCCCGCCGCCAGGGCGGCCCGGAAGGCGTACAGGGTGCTGGAGGGGGCCTCCCGGGCGCCGCCCTGGTGCGCGTAGGCCAGGACCCGGCGGGAGAGCCAGCCGGCCCCGGTCACGCCGTCCGCCCGGTCACGGGAGGAGGCCCGCCTGGCGGGCCGCGGCCCGGATGTCCCCGTGGGGCCGGGCGCCCAGGGCGGAGATCACGTCGGCGGCCGCCAGCCCTCCAAGCCGGGCGCAGCCGTCCGGGTCGAGCCCCCGCACGGCCCCGACCATGAAGCCGGCGGCGTACAGGTCCCCCGCCCCCGTGGTGTCGACGACCCGGTCGACGGGGGCGGCGGGGACGGCCCAGGACTCCCCGCCCCGGACGACGACCGAGCCGGCCGGCCCCCGGGTCAGGGCCGCCATCGGGACCAGCTCGGCCATGGCGGCGGCGGCCGCCTCGAAGGAGGTCTCACCGGTGAGCTCGGTCACCTCGGACTCGTTGCCGAACACCAGATCCACGGACCCGGCCCGCAGGAGGGCGGCGAAGTCGTCCCGGTGGCGCTCGACGCACCCCGGATCCGACAGCGACAGCGCCACCCTCGATCCCCCCGCCCGCCCGGCGTCGATGGCCCGGTGCAGGGCCGGCGCCGCCGCCGGGCCGTCCCAGAGGTAGCCCTCGAGGTAGACGAAGCCCACCCCCGCCACCAGCGACTCGTCCACGCAGTCCACGTCGAGCAGCGGGGCGGCACCCAGGAACGTGCGCATGGTCCGCTCCCCGTCGGGGGTCACGAAGATCACGCAGCGGGCGGTGGGGGCGCCCGCCACCGCCGGCGGGGCCCGGAAGCTCACCCCCACCAGAGCCAGGTCGTCGGCGAAGGAGCGGCCGAGGTCGTCGTCGCCCACCCGGCCGACGAAGGCGACGCTCCCGCCCAGGGCGGCCGCTCCCGCACACGTGTTCGCCGCCGACCCACCCGCCACCAGGGCGCCGCCGGCGACCGACCAGAGGCGCTCGGCCTCCTGGCCGTCGATGAGGGTCATGGTCCCGGGGACCAGGCCGGTGGCCGCCAGGGTGGGCGGGTCGACCAGGCCGAGGCGGTCGACGATGGCCGATCCCAGGGCCACGACGTCGAAGCCCGCTCCGCCTCGTTCTGAACCGGACACGGCGGGGCAAGCTACCGGGCCGGTTCGTTACGGTGACAACCGTGCCCGACACCCCCTCCTACCGGCTGTCGCGCTCGGTCACGCCCGAGCGCTACGACCTCGAGATCAGCCCCGACCTGGCCACCGCCCGCTTCACCGGACGGGAGTCAGTGACCATCGACGTGGCCGAGCCCGTGACCGAGGTGGTGCTGAACGCCGCCGAGCTGGAGATCACGTCGGCCGTCCTCGTCGGGGCCGGCGGGAAGTCCCTCCCCGCCCGGGTCGAGCTCGATCCCGAGGAGGAGCGGGCCGTCCTGCGCCCCGAGCAGGGGCTGGAGCCGGGGAAGTGGCGCCTCGACCTCGAGTTCTCCGGGACGATCAACGACAAGCTCCGGGGCCTGTACCGCAGCACGTTCCGCGACGCGGACGACCGCGAGCAGGTCATCGCCACGACCCAGTTCGAGGCAACCGACGCCCGCCGGGCGTTCCCGTGCTGGGACGAGCCCGACCGCAAGGCGGTGTTCGCCGTGACCCTGGTGGTCGAGGAGGGCCTGGCCGCCTTCTCCAACACCGGTGAGGTCGGTCGCGAGCGGCGGAACGGGAAGGTGGCCGTGCGCTTCGCCGACACCATGCGGATGTCCACCTATCTGGTGGCCTTCGTGGTCGGCCCCCTCGAGGCAACGGCGCCGGTCGACGTCGACGGCGTGCCGCTGCGCGTTGTGCATGTCCCGGGAAAGGCGGACCTCACCGAGTTCGCCCTCGAGATCGGGGCCCACGCCCTGCGCTGGTTCTCCGACTGGTTCGGCATCCCGTACCCGGGGGACAAGCTCGACCTGATCGCCCTGCCCGACTTCGCCTTCGGGGCCATGGAGAACCTGGGGGCGGTGACCTTCCGCGAGTCGCTGCTGCTCGTGGACCCGCAGATCGCCTCGCAGGTCGAGCTGGAGCGGGTGGCCGACGTGGTGTCGCACGAGCTGGCCCATATGTGGTTCGGGGACCTGGTGACGATGCGCTGGTGGAACGGCCTTTGGCTCAACGAGGCCTTCGCCACGTTCATGGAGATGCTCTGCGTCGACGCCTTCCGGCCCGACTGGGACCGCTGGGTCACCTTCGGTCTCACCCGCGGGGCGGCCCTCGCCACCGACGGGCTGCGCTCGACGCGGCCGATCGAGTTCCCGGTGGCCCGCCCCGAAGAGGCGGAGGGGATGTTCGACGTCCTCACTTACCAGAAGGGCGCCGGCGTGCTGCGCATGCTCGAGCGCTTCCTCGGTCCCGAGGCCTTCCGGGAGGGGATCCGCCGCTACCTCAACGCCCACCTCTACGACAACGCCGAGACCACCGACCTCTGGGACGCCATCGAGGAGGCCACCGGAGAGCCGGTGCGGGCCACGATGGACAGCTGGATCTTCCAGGAGGGCCATCCGCTCGTCACCGTCGAGCCCACCGCCGGCGGCGTCTCCCTGTCACAGAGCCGCTTCACCTATTCGGGCGCGCCCGGCACGCCGGCGCGCTGGAGCGTGCCCGTGCTGCTGCGGGTGGGCTCCGGGGGGGCGGTGAGCGAGCACCGCGTCCTGCTCCAGGAGCAGTCCACCCTCCTCCGCCTCGACGGGCCGCCCGACTGGGTCGTGGCCAACGCCGGCGGCAGCGGCTTCTACCGGGTGCACTACGGCGCCGCCCTGGCCGAGACCCTGCGTTCCGACCTCGACCGGCTCGACGCCCTCGAGGTGTTCGGGCTGGTGTCGGACACGTGGGCGGCGGCGCTGTCGGGAACGGGGGACATGGCCTCGCTGGCCCGACTGGTCCGTCTGCTCAAGGGGGACGAGGACCCCGCCACCTGGACTGTGGCCGTCGGCGCCCTCGACCTCATCGGTCGCATCGCCGACGACGACGGCCGCGACGCGGTGGCGCGCTACGTGCGGACGGTCGTCGGGCCGGCGTTCTCCCGCCTGGGGTGGAACGCCGCGCCCGGGGAGCCGGACAAGGTCGGCACCCTGCGCGCCACGCTGGCCGGGGCGCTGGGGACGACGGGCGCCGACCCCGAGGTGCGCGCCCGCGCCGCCGAGCTCCACGAGAAGGTCCTGTCCGACCGCACCGCCGTCGATCCCGACATGGTCGGGGCCATCGTGTCGACGCTCGCCTACTGGGGCGGACCGGTGGAGTACGAGGTGTTCCTCGACCGGTTCCGGAACCCCGCCACGCCCCAGGACGAGGTCCGCTACCTCTACGCTCTCGGCGCGTTCCGCGACGAGGCACTGGTGCGACGGACCCTGGAGATGGCGCTCGACGAGGTTCGCACCCAGAACGCCCCGTTCCTCATCTCGATCCTCCTCGCCAACCGCGTCGGGGGGCCGCTGGCGTGGAGCTTCCTCGGCCAGAACTGGGACCGGATTGTGGAGCGGCTGCCCCAGAACTCGATCGTGCGGGCCCTCGAGGGCCTCACCACCCTGTGCACGCCCGCTCAGGCGGCCGAGATCCACGCCTTCTTCGAGCAGCATCCGGTCCGCTCCGGCCAGCGCACCCTCGAGCAGATCCTCGAGCGCCTCGACGTCAACGTGGCCTTCGCCAACCGGGAGCGGGCCCGGGTCGTGGAGTCGCTGGCGACGTAGCTGTCGCCTAAGCGGCGCTCACCCCGGCGCCGGTCCCGGGTCGTTGGCGGCGCGCAGCCGCTCGATGCGCGCCTCGACGGCGGCGAGGCGGTCCCGGGCGACGGCGTATACCCGGCCCGCCTCCTCGTACAGGTCGGCGGCCTCCTCGATCCCGACCTCCCCCGACGCCAGCTTGCCGGTCAGCTCCTCCAGCCGCTCCAGGAGCTGTTCGAAGGTGAGGGCGCCGAGGTCGTCAGGCGTCGGCACCGACCGCATCCCCGGAGCCGGACGGCAGTTGCTCGCGTACCTCGACCCCGATGTGCCCCCGGGCCAGCTCCACGGTCAACCCGTCTCCCGTCGCCACCGCCCCCGCGTCGCGCACGACGGCGCCCCGCCGGTCGCGCACCACCGCATAGCCGCGCCCGAGCACCCGGGCGGGGTCGAGGGCGTCGAGGGTGTGCCGGCGGTCCCCGAGCTGTCCCCGGGCCCGGGCCACGCGGTGGGCCACCGCCGACTGCCGGTCGATGCGTTCCAGCAGCCGGATCGACTCGGCCACCCGCCGCGAGGGCTCCAGCAGCCGGAGGTGGCCGCCCGCCCGCTCCAGGCGGGCGGTGGCGGTGCGCGATCCCTCGGCGAGCACGTTCAGCGGATCGGCGGCGGTCAGCCGCGCGGCCGACGCCCCCGCCTCCGCCGCGGCCAGCTCACCGGCGCGTCCGACCAGGATCCGCAGTCGGTCCTCCAGCTCGCGCCGGGACGGGATGACGGCGTTGGCCGCGAGCGACGGGGTGGCACAGCGGAGGTCGGCCACCTCGTCGCAGAGGGGACGGTCCCGTTCGTGACCGATGGCGGTGACCACGGGCACCCGGGCGGCGCAGACGGCCCGGCACAGCTCCTCGTCGCTGAACGGCAGCAGCTGGGCGGCGTCGCCTCCGCCGCGCGCCAGGATCACCACCTCGACGTCGGGATCGGCCAGCAGGGCGCGCAACCCGCCGGCAATGGCCTCGGCCGCGCCGGCCCCCGAGACGTTCACCTCCCGGAAGTGCACCGGGTAGCCGGGGAAGCGGTCCTCGACCACCGACTCGATGTCGGCGCGCACGGCGGCATCGGCGCCGCACACCACGCCCACGACCGCCGGCAGGACCGGGAGGACGCGGCGGGGCCGGTCGAGCAGCCCGTCGGCCCGGAGGCGCCCCCGCACCTCCTGCAGGAGGGCGGCGATGGCGCCGGCTCCGACGGGCACGACCTCCTCGGCGGTGAAGCTGACCCGCCCCCGGTCGGTGAAGTAACCGACCGTCCCGGTGACGCACACCCGCTCGCCATGGACGACCCGGGCCCGCCGGGCCCGGTTGCCGGGAACGCTGACCTCGATCTGAGCGGCCCGGTCCTTGAGGGTGAAGTAGATCCGCCCGGACGGGCGCGGCTTCGGGTTCACCACCTCCCCCTCCACCGAGACCCGTCCCACGCCGGCGACGGCCCGGGCCAGCTCTCCGGACAGCTTGACCAGGCTGACGCGGCGGGGCTCGCCGGGGTGCTCCGGGTCGAACAGGCTCATGGCGGTGCCATCGTAGGGACCGTGACGGCTGTGGCATCGTTAGGAATGGATGCCCGGCTCCTCGACGCGGCGCGGGCGGCCAAGGGGTTCATGCCCGACGACGAGGGCCTGGCCCTCCACGAAGCGGGCCGGAGGTCCGCCGCATCGGGACTGGGCCCGCTGCTCGAGATCGGGACCTACTGCGGAAAGTCGGCCGTCTACCTGGGCGCCGCCGCCCGCGACGGGGCCACCGTGCTGTTCACGGTCGACCACCACCGGGGCTCGGAGGAGAACCAGGCCGGCTGGCAGCACCACGACACCGCCCTCGTGGACCCGGCAAGCGGTCGCATGGACACCCTGCCGGTGTTCCGCCGGACCATCGAGGCGGCGGGGCTGGAGGACGTGGTCGTGGGCGTGCTCGGGGACTCGCCCACCGTGGCCCGACACTGGTCGACGCCGCTGGCCCTGCTGTTCATCGACGGGGGCCACGGGTCCGAACCCGCCCACCGGGACTACGACAGCTGGGTTCCCCACGTGGCGCCCGGGGGCCGGTTGGCCATCCACGACGTCTTCCCCGACCCCGCCGACGGCGGCCGGCCTCCCTACGAGCTGTACTGCCGGGCCCTCGAGTCGGGCGTCTTCAGCGAGGAGACCGCCTGCGGCAGCCTGCGGGTGCTGGTCCGGACCGCCGCCGGCGCCTGAGGCGGCGGCGCCTACTCGGGCTCGCCCACCGACTCGGACAGGGAGAGATCGTCGAGGGGGACGCCGGCGGGCAGGCCCTCGCCTCGGAAGAAGCCGGCGGTGGGACCGCGGTCGGACAACGTGTTGGCGGCCAGCACCACCGCCGCCGCCGTGTAGGTCGAGCGCTCCCCGTCCGGGAAGTTGACCCGCTGGGGGTGCACCCGGCCCGTCCAGTACGAGCCGTCGGCGGCGCGCATGTCCTGGATCCAGGTGAGCAGCTCGACGGCGCGCTCCCGGCAGCCGGCCGAGTCGAGCGCCATCACGCACTCCGAGGTCTCGGCGGCCGTGACCCACGGGCGGTCGGAGATGCAGCGCACCCCGATCCCGTCCATCACGAACTCGTCCCAGCGCTCGGCCAGCCGGGCCCGGGCCGCCGCCCCGCTGACCGCGCCGCACAGCACCGGGTAGTACCAGTCCATGGCCCAGGGCACCTTGGGCTCGAACGCCTCGGGACGGTGGGCCACGGCCTGGGCCAGACGGCCGGCGGCCAGCTCCCAGTCGGGCTGGTCGTCACCGAGCTCCTCGGCGATGGCGATGGCGCAACGCACGCTGAAATAGGCCGACGACGACCCCGTCAACAGGGCGTAGCGGGGCAGATCCCCGTCGGGGTCGACGGCCCAGATCAGCTCCCCGCCGGCGAGCTGGTGGCGCAGGGCAAAGCTGATCGCTCTGCGCACCATCGGCCAGGCCCACTCGAGGAAGCCGCGGTCCCGCGTGACCAGGTAGTGGAACCAGGTCCCGGTGGCGACGTACGAGATCACGTTGGTGTCCCGCCGCGGCTCTTCGATGCCGTCATCGAGGTAGTACATGAACCAGGCCCCGTCGTCGTGCTGGGCGCGCGCCAGCCACGCGTAGGCCGCCTCGGCCGCGTTGCGGTGGCCGCCGATCAGCAGGGCCATGGCCGCCTCCACGTGGTTCCACGGGTCGGCATGGCCACCGCGGAACCAGGGGATCATCCCGTCGCGCCGCTGGACGGCGGCTATCGAAGCCGCCGTCTCCGCCACCTGGTCAGGGGTGAGGACCGTCACTTCTTCTCCGCGTAGATCACGACGCTCTTGCCCATGAGGGGGGCGAGCACGGCTTCGAGGGCTCGGGTCGCCAGCGGGCGCCGGGTGATGTCCCACGCCAGGAGGCGGTGATAGGCGCGCACCAGGGGGTGGGAGTCGTCGTCGACCCCGACGGCGCAGCGCAGCCACCAGTACGGGCTGTGCAGGCCGTGGGCGTGGTGGTGCCCGGTCACGGTGAGACCGGCCTCCTCCAGCCGCTGCTCGAGGACGCCGCGGCGGTAGATGCGCACGTGGCCGCCGGGGCGCCCGTGGTAGGCGTCGGAGAGGGCCCAGTTGATCAACTCAGGACCGAAGCGGGGCACGGTCACCGCCATGGTGCCGCCGCGACGCAGGACCCGGGCCAGCTCGGCGATGGCCGTGGTGTCCGGCGGGATGTGCTCGAGGACCTCGGCGGCGATCACCCGGTCGAAGGTGGCGTCGGGGAACGGCAGGCGGACGGCGTCCCCGTTGACCGGGGTGGCGACACCGCCCGGGCCGGCCTCCCCCGCCTGGTCCATGGCGGCCAGGACGGCGGCGGCGTCCTTGAGCTCGGCGCCGTCGGCGTCGAGGGGGACCACCCGGGCCCCCCGCCGGTAGGCCTCGAAGGCGTGGCGACCGCCCCCGCAACCCAGGTCGAGCAGCCGGTCCCCCGGGCGCAGCCCGAGCCGGTCGTACCGGACCGTCAGCACGCCGCTGGGGGCGCCGGCGCCGCCCGGGCCGGCTCCCTCCCGTCGAGCTCCTCGAGCAGGGCGTAGTAGTTCTCGACGCAGCCCTCGGCGCACGCCCGCCAGGTGAAGCGCTCGAGCACCCGGGCCCGGCCGGCGGCGCCGAGCCGCTGGCGCAGGGCCGGATCCCCGAGGGCACGCACCAGGGCGCCGGCCAGGGCCCCCGGATCGTTCGGCGGCACCAGCAGCCCGGTCTCCCCGTCCCGGCCCACCACCTCGGGCAGGGCGCCCCCGGTCGTGGCCACCAGCGGGGTGCCGCACGCCATTGCCTCGATGGCCGGCAGGGAGAAGCCCTCGTACAGGGAGGGGACCACCGCCACCTCGGCCTCGTTGAACAGCCGGACGATGTCGTCGTCGCTGACCCCGTGGACCCAGTGCACGGCCGACTGCAGGCCGAGGCGCTCGATCGTGGCCTCGACCCGGGTCTGACGGCGGGGCTTGCCCACGATCACCAGCTCGGCGGGGACCTCGGTGCGCACCTTGGCCAGCGCCTCGAGGAGCGGGACCAGGCCCTTGAGCGGGACGTCGGCGCTGGCCGTGGTCATCAGCCGGCCCGGGATGCGCGCCACGCCGGGCAGGGGCCGGAAGCGCTCGTGGTCCACGCCCACCGGCACCACGTGGAGGCGCTCGGCGGGAACTCCCATCTGGTCGACGACGTCGCGGCGCGACGACTCGGACACGGTGACGATGCGGGGGACCTGGCGGGCCACCCGCATCTGCATCTTGAGGAAGCCGTACCAGCGCCGCAGGGTGAAGCGCCGGAGGAAGTTGGGCGCGGCGGCGAGCTCGAGGTCGCGGTCGACGGTGATCGGGTGGTGGAGGGTGGCCATCACCGGCCAGCCCTCGTCGACCAGGCTGAGCAGCCCCGACCCGAAGCACTGGTTGTCGTGGATCACGTCGAAGTCGGCCCGGCGGCCGGCCAGCACCCTCCGCAGGCGCAGGCTGAACGTCAGCGGCTCGGGGAACCCGGCGGTGCACATGAGGGCGAACTCGAGGGCGTCGATCCGGGTCTTGAACTCCCGGGGGTGGGGCACCCGGAACGGGTTCGAGGGGCGGTAGAGGTCGAGGCTGGGGACCGGGGTGAGGGTCACCCCGTCCTCGAGCACGGGGTAGGGCTGACCCCCGAAGACCTCGACGGAGTGGCCGAGGGCCACCAGCTCCCGCGTCAGGTAGCGGGTGTACACGCCCTGGCCGCCGCTGTGCGGGTTGCCCCGGTAGGCGAGGTAGGCGATCCGGAGGGGCTCACCTCGCAGAGTCATGGCGGGAGAGCCTTCACGTTTGTTGACTGCCCGGTCAAGTGTGCCCGGCGTTTAAGCTGCCCGGCCCTTGGAGCACTTCATCTCGTCCCACGGCTACGTGGCCGTCTTCCTACTGATGGTGGCGGAGGCGGCCTGCGTCCCCATCCCCTCCGAGGTGATCATGATGCTCGGGGGGGCGCTGTCGGGGGTGGTGTTCGCCACGACCGTGGCCCACGTCCACCCCCTCAACGTAGGCGTGGTCGGCGCCGTGGGCACGGCGGGGGACCTGGTCGGCGCCTGCATCGCCTACTGGGTGGGACGCCTCGGCGGGCGGCCGCTGGTCGAGCGGTGGGGCCGCTACGTCCGGCTCCGGACCCACGAGCTGGACCGGGCCGAGCGGTGGTTCGAGCGCCGGGGCGAGGTCACAGTCCTCGTCTCCCGGGTCCTCCCCGTAGTGCGGACCTTCATCAGCCTGCCGGCGGGGATCGCCGAGATGCGGTTCTCCCGGTTCGTGGTGTTCACGATCCTGGGCAGCCTGCCGTGGACCTTCTCGCTGGCCCTGGCCGGCCACGCCATCGGCGCCCACTGGAAGGGTGTGGCCGACGCCTTCCGGCCCGCGTCCTACGTGATCGCCGTCCTGGCCGTGGCCGCCATCGCCTGGTGGCTGCTGCGCAGGCGGGGCTCCCGTGCCGAGCCGGCCAACGCCTGACGCCGGGCGGCCGCGACCGGGCTGGCGCTCCGCCGCAGTGGGCCACGGCCCCCGGGTGGCCCTCTGCCTGGTGCGGTCCGCCGACGGCCCCGAGTTCCTCCGGGCGGTGGCCCGCAGCGCCCGCCTCCACGGTCGCTGGGTCTATCCGCCGGCCGGGCCGGCGTCGTTCCGCAGCTACCTGGCCCGGATCAGCCGGGGGGAGGACACCGGGTTCCTGGTGCGCAGGCGGGACACCGGGCAGCTGGCCGGCTTCGTCAACCTGAACAACGTGGTGCGGGGGGCGCTGCAGTCGGCGGAGCTGGGGTACGCGGCGTTCTCGCCCAACCAGCGCAAGGGGTTCATGGCCGAGGGCCTGGGCCTGGTGTTCGGCTACGCCTTCGGCACCCTCGGGCTGCACCGCCTCCAGGCCAGCATCCAGCCCGACAACCGGCCGTCGGTGGCCCTGGCCCGGTCGTGCGGGATGGCCCTGGAGGGGTTCTCGCCGCGGTACCTGTTCATCGGGGGGGCATGGCGGGACCACGAGCACTGGGGCGTCACGGCCGAGGAGTGGCCCGCCTAGTCTGGGGCCGTTGGGCGCCGCCGACTCCACCCTTTTCCGTGACGTCAACCGATTTGCAGTGCACACCGGATGGCTCCACGGCTTCATGGCCGCATGGGCGGGCTGGCTCGGCCTGACCGTCCTCGGGGTCTGCGTGGCGGCGGCGTGGTGGCGGGGCCGCAACCTGGCCGCCGCTCCCCGGGCGGTGAGCTCGGCGG
>DASUHN010000018.1 GCA_036273495.1 Acidimicrobiales bacterium
CGGGTTCGATTCCCGTCCACCTCCGCTCTGTTAATGGCGGGTCGGCACCCGGATCCTCCGGATCACGCCCATCGCTCCCGTCGGGGACCCCCGGCCCCGCCGGCCCCGACCTCCCACCGCCGCCAGGGTCCCCAGCCCCGCCGGCGTGTCACCCAGCGAGCCGACCAGCTCCCGGGGGACGCGCGTTAGCCTCCCCGACCATGAAGAAGCTCCTGCTCCTGATCGTGGTAGCGGCCATCGGCGCGGTGGTGGCGAGGCGGCTGCTCGACTCCTGAGCCGCCACCACCAGATCCCCGCCCCGACCAGCCCGGCCGCGGTGGCGGCCGCCGCCACGCCGGGCGCGCCCCCGGGCGGGGCGCGGCGGGTGGGCAGGCGGACGGTGCGCTCCCACGTGCGGATCTCCCAGCCCCGCTCCTTGGCCAGCTTGGACAGGACCCGGTCGGGGTTCACGACCACCGGGCGGCCCACCACCTCGAGCATCGGGACGTCGGTGTAGGAGTCGGAGTAGGCCCACGACCCTTCCAGGTCGATGCCGTCGCGCTCGGCCAGGGCGCGCATGGCCTCGGCCTTGAACGGCCCGTAGGCGTAGAAGGCCATCTCGCCGGTGTAGCGGCCCTGGTCGTCGACCCGGGGCCGGCTGGCGATGGCGCCGTGGACGCCGAGGTGGTCGGCCAGCGGGGTCACGATCTCCTCCGGGCTGGCCGACACCAGGTAGACCGGCCGCCCCGCCAGGCGGTGGTTCTCCATCTCCTCGATGGCCTCGGCGTAGATGATCGGCTCCACCACCTCGTCGAGGGTCTCCCGCACGATCTCCCGAACCTGGTCGCGGTCCCATCCCTTGGTGAGGGCCAGCACCGAGTCCCGGATCCGCTCCAGCTTCTGCTCGCTGGCCCCGAGGTGCAGGTAGACGAGCTGGCCGTACAGGGCGCGGAGCACCGTCCGGCGGGAGATCAGCCCGTGGGAGTAGAGCGGCCGCCCGAAGGCCACCATCGACGCCCGGGCGATCACGGTCTTGTCGAGGTCGAAGAAGGCCGCCTCCACGCCGCCAGACACTACGGCCCGGCGCCGCCCGGAACCTTCGGGCAAATCCTCCCTTTTGCCCGCAGGAGAACCCCACCCCAGCGGCGAATATCCGCTCCGTTCACTAGGGCCCTCTAACCGGGCCCGGGCGCGCTCAGGAGGCGACAGGGTGGGACTTTCCAGGAAGATCGGCGCGCTGGGCGCCATCGGGACGCTGGGCGTTCTGGCGGTGGGGGCGCCGGCCGGAGCGGCCACCGGCTCCCCCGGTCACCCGGAGGTGTACGCCGGCACGGCCCAGGGCACGGCCCTGGTTCTCAACCTCTTCGGCCACACCGTGACCGAGGGAGTGAGCACCGTGAAGGCGGCTTCGAGCCAGCTGGCCGACGCCCTCGGCATCGGCGCCGTCGTCGACGGCACCGTGTACTCCCAGGAGCACTCCGCCGCCACCGCCGCCGATCAGGCCCAGACCCTGCCCGAAGCCTGTGCCACCCCGGCCCTGCCGGCGCTTCCCGCCCCGCTGCCTCAGCCCACCCTCGGGCTGGCCTGCGCTTCCAGCGCCGCCAACACCAAGAACGCCACGCCCTGGGCGGCGGCGGTCGGGAAGGTGGCCGACCTCGACCTCAACGCCGCCGGGCTGGTGGGCACCCTGACCCAGACCCTCCAGCCGGTGCTGAACCAGCTTCAGCCGGTGTTCGGGACCCTCCAGCAGATCCAGCAGATCGCCCCCCAGATCAACGTGCAGGACACCGTCGGCCAGCTCCTCCAGGCCGTCGGCACCCAGCGCACCCTCCACCTCAGCCTGGGCAGCACCACCTCGTTCGTCCGCACCGAGGCCTCGACGGTCACCTCGAACTCCTCGGCGTCGGGCGGGGACATCCAGATCCTCGGCCTGGACGCCCTGCCCAACAGCGCCCCGCTGGCCGAGATCCAGGTCGGCGCGTCCAGCGCCCAGGTGGCCTACAACCGCCGGACCGGCGTGGCCACGCCGAGCTTCGACCCCGCCCTGGTCAAGGTCGTCGTGAACCCGCTGCCGACGACCGGCCTGGCCCAGCAGACCCTCACCGTGGCGCCCGGCCAGAGCCTGACCATCCTGCAGGGCACGCCGCTCGCGTCGACCATCACCGTGGCCGCCGGCTCCTCGACCAAGAACGCCGACGGGTCGGTCACAGCCACCGCCTCGGCCGTGGAGCTCCACCTCCTCCAGGGCGTCGGAGCCTCGAGCGCCACCGCCACCGACGGCGGAGTCGACCTGGCTCTGGCCAAGACCACCGCCACGGGTGGGGGCACCCCGGCCGTGGCGGCCGTGGCGGGGGTGGCCACTCCCGCCCGCAGCAGCTCCCTGCCCTTCACCGGGAGCAACCCGGTCCTCCCGCTGGCCGGAGCCGGCCTGCTCAGCGTGGGGCTGGTCGGGCGCCGCCTGAGGAGGATGTTCCGCTAACGATCTCGTCTCCCGGACCGATACGGGATGCGAGGAGACAACCGGCCCGGCCGCTACCGTCAGGAGAGGGGCGGTGGCCCGGGCCGGTCCTCCCTCACGGAGTGATGATCATGCAAAACCTGCAGGACCGGATCGTCACCTTCCTGCGCGCCCACCGCGCCGCCCGCCTCGGGATCTCCGGTCTCACCGGCCTGCTGCTGCTGGGGGCGGTGGCTCTCCTCGGCTACCCGTTCTTCACGAACATCTGGCAGTCCCGGGTCCAATCCCGCCTGGCCCACCAGCTGGCCAGCGATCCCGCCCTGTCCCAGGAGTTCCGCACCGACGCGGTGCCGATCGGGGACAGCCTCACCCGCCTGGAGATCCCCGCCATCGGGGTGGACGTGGTGGTGGTCGAGGGCACCACCGACGAGGCCCTCAAGGCGGGGGCGGGGCACTACCCGTCGACCCCTCTCCCGTGCGAGGAGGGGGACGTGGCGATCGCCGGCCACCGCACCACGTACGGCCGGCCCTTCGCCGACGTCGACCGTCTGCGCGCCGGGGACCGCGTCGTGCTGACCACGCCGGTGGGGCGCTGCGTCTACCAGGTGTCCCAGGCCCCGTTCGTGGTGCTGCCGACCGACACCGCGGTCGTGGCCGACACGCCCGGCCGCTACACGCTGACGCTCACCTCGTGCACTCCCAAGGGATCGGCCAGCCACCGCATCATCGTCAAGGCGGCGATGGTGAGCGGCCCCTCCACGGCCCCGGCGGGGAGCCAGCCCCAGGCATGAGGGCCGTCCGGGCCGCGGCGGGGGTGGCGGCGGCGGGCTTGGCCCTGGTCGTCGGGGCCGGGCCGGCGCGGGCGGGAGCGCCCGACATCTCCATGAGCTCGCCCACCGGTGGCGGGGTGGTGAGCACGTCCACGCCCACCATCGCCGGCACCGCGTCGGCCACCTCGCCGGACGGGACCGTCACCGGGGATCTGCAGGTGGCGGTCACCTCCGCCGCCGGGCACCCGGGGTGGAGCGCCACCACGCCGGCGTGCGGCCAGTCGTCGTGCCGGTTCTCGCTGGCGGTGTCCCCGCCCCTCCTGTGGAACGGCGCCTACACCCTCTCCGTCCAGGCCACCGAGACCGACCCGGGCGGCCCGGGCCAGCCGGTGAGCTACGAGGCCAGCTTCTCGGTGGCGGCCCCGCCGGCCACCCCGTCGGGGCTGGCCGCCACCCCTTCGGCCGACGGCCGGTCGGTGCGCCTGGCGTGGTCGGAGCCGTCCTACCCCGACCTCGCCGGCTACCAGGTCAGCCGCAGCCCGTCCGGCCCGGGCTTCCCGGCCCGGGTGACGTCCGCCGGCTACTCCGACCCCGCGACCACACCCGGAACGGCTTACAGCTACCAGGTCACCGCCCTCCGCCAGGGAGCCAGCAGCGGCACCACGGTCGCGTCGGCCCCGGCGACGGCGGCGGTGGGCGGCCCTCCCGGCGCCGCCGGCGGGGGAGCGGCGTCGGGGTCCTCCTCGGGATCCGGGTCCGGGAGCACCGGCCCGGCCGGATCGGGGGTGGGCACCTACAGCTCGGCGGGCGGGGCCGTCTCCGGGGGAGCCACCGGGCTCGGCGGTCTGCTCGATCCGTCGGCTTTCGGGGCCGGCCTGCCCGCCCAAGCCGCCCCCGCAGTCCCGAGCCTGCCCCCGGACAGCGCCGAGCCGGGACCCGACCTTCCCGCCGTGGCCCCGTTCAGCTCGTCGAGCTCCGGCGCGTCCGGAAAGGGGGGGCGCCCGGTCACGATCACCTACGGCGCCGTCCCGGTGTCCGGCCACTCCGCCATGGTCCGCAACGTGGCGGCGGTCGGCCTGGCCGCCCTCCTGCTGGCGGTGGTGGCCCACCTTCTGTGGCTGCGGCGCCTGGTGGTGCTGGCCCCGTCAGCCGAGCACGGCCCGGAGTAGGGCCAGCGCCCCCGCCTTGTCGAGGGGCTCGTTGAGGTTCCCGCACTTCGGGGACTGCACGCACGAGGGACAACCGGTCTCGCACGGGCAGTTGGCGATGGCCTCGAGGGTGGCGCCGAGATGGGTGTGGGCGGCGCCGAAGCCCAGCTCGGCTATGCCCGCCCCGCCGGGATAGCCGTCGTAGATCAGGACCGTCGCCGCGCCCGAGTCGGGGTGCCACGCCGTGGACACGCCCCCCACGTCCCAGCGGTCGCAGATGGCGAACAGCGGGAGGATCCCGATGCCGGCGTGCTCGGCGGCGTGCAGGGCACCCGGCAGGGCGTCGTCCGGGCATTCGGTGAGCCCGGCCCGGGCCAGGAGCTGCTCGTCGAACCGGTACCAGAAGCCCCGCGTCAGCAGGGTGGTCGGGGGCAGGTCGAGGACCTCGTCGCCCAGCACCTGGCCGGTGGCCAGGTCCCGGCGGCGGTAGCCGGTGACGTGCTCGGTCACCTCCACCGAGCCGAGTGAGAGGACGGACCGGCCGACCTCGCCGGTGCGCTCCACCCCGAGGATGCGGAAGTCGGTGACGCTGCGGGCCTGGGTCAGCTCCCCGGGATCGACGGCGCCGGCCCAGGCCTCGTTGTCGTCGAGGTCGAGACGCTCGACCCGGTAGTGCTGGCCCTGGTGCAGGTACACGGCGCCGGGATGGACGGTCGCGAAGGCGCGGTCGCGCTCGATGGTCCCGACCAGGCCTCCGTCCTCGTCGACGATGCGGATCTGGTCCGACGACCCGCTGCGCAGTCCCACCTCCCGGGCCGGGTTGCGCCGGCTGGCGGGGACGGCCCGGCCCCGGCGCACCACCAGGTGGTCGGCTATCACCAGGTCGCGCACGGCGTCCTCGAAGGCGCCCTCGGGGAGACCGGGCGGGGCCCACCAGCCCTCGTCCTCGGGGACGAGCGGGCGCTCGAAGGCGGCGCACGCCAGATGGGGATGGAGCACGAAGGGATTGGCCGCGTTCACCACCGCCGGCTCCGGGGGCCGGGTGAGCAGCTCGTCGGGATGGGCCATCAGCCACTGGTCGAGGGCGTCGTCACCGGCCACGAGCACGGCCAGGCTCCGGTTGCGGGTGCGCCCGGCTCGGCCGATCTGCTGCCAGAACGAGGCGATGGTTCCCGGGAACCCGTTGAGGACGCACGCGTCGAGCCCGCCCACGTCCACGCCGAGCTCGAGGGCGTTGGTGGCCGCCACGCCGAGCAGCCGGCCCGAGAACAGCTCGGCCTCGATCTCCCTCCGCTCGGCCGCCAGGTAGCCGCCGCGGTAGGGGCGGACCTTCCCGGCCAGCTCCTCCGGCAGGCGCCGCCGGGTGCCGGCCGCCACCAGCTCGGCCGCCTTGCGGCTGCGGGTGAAGGCGATGCTCCTCCGCCCCGACTCCACCAGCGCCGCCAGGAGTGCCGCCGTCTCGCTGTTGGCCGAGGCCCGCACTCCGGCGGCCCGGTCCCACAGGGGCGGGTTCCACAGCGCCAGCAGCCGCTCCCCCGAGGGCGAGCCGTCCTCGTCGATCTCCGCCACCGGCAGGCCGCACAGCGCCGACGCCAGCCGGGCGGGCCGGCCGATGGTGGCCGAGGTGAACACGAACGACGGGTCGGCCCCGTAGGCCGCGGCCAGCCGGCGCAGCCGGCGCACGACGTGGGCCACGTGGCTGCCGAAGATCCCCCGCAGGGTGTGCAGCTCGTCGAGGACCACGAACCGCAGGCGCATGAGGAACGTGGCCCAGCGGGGATGGTTCGGCAGGATGCCGACGTGGAGCATGTCGGGGTTGGTGAGGACCACGTTGGCGTGGCGGCGGGCCCACGAGCGCTCCTCGGCCCCGGCGTCACCGTCGTAGGTGGCGGCCACCAGGCCCGGCACGTCGAGGTCACCGAGGGCGCGCAGCTGGTCCTGGGCCAGAGCTTTGGTCGGGAACACCATCAGAGCGGTGCCCGGGTCCTCCCCCCGGGCCGGGCCGGAGACCGCCTCGGCTATGGGCAGCTGGTAGCACAGCGACTTGCCCGACGCCGTCCCGGTGGCCACCGCGACCGAGCGCCCGGCGCGCGCCAGATCGATGGCCGCCGCCTGGTGGGACCACAGCCCACCGGCGGGCACCCGGTCGGCCAGCTCGGGGGGAAGAGCCCGGGCCAGGCCGCGGACCGTCCCGCACCGGGCGGGAAGCCGGTGGAGGTGCACGAGCTGGCCGTG